>CABSEO010000475.1 GCA_902476665.1 uncultured Emergencia sp. | reverse complement strand
ATTCTTGGAATCTCTGATCAGGCCTACCAGTACCGTTCTGTTTCTGGAAGGCTCTTCCACAGACCATCCCAGAGAAGTTACAATGCAGACAGGAGCCTCATATCCCGGCTTCAGTCTGTTGAAAGAGTCATTGGAAGAGCTGACAAACGGGTTGATAACCTCATAGTTTTTCAGAATTCCCATCAGTGCGCCGTAGCCCAGCGGGTTCATGAAATCTCTATGGAAATCTGCCGGAGCAAACATGCTGACCATCTTACCGTTTTTCAGCTTCGCTGCAAGTCCCAGGTGGGTATGTTCACCACTTCCTGCAACACCTTCAAAAGGCTTCGCCATAAAAGTCACATCAAGGCCATGTTTTGTAAAGATATCTCTGACAACATATTTGACCTGATTTTCATTGTCTGCAGCCTGCAGTGCATCAGAGAATTTCCAGTCAATTTCAAGCTGCTCCATAACGTGATCATAGTGACCGGAACTTCCCATTTTGGCCTTGACGCCGCCTACTTCCTTATGGCCCATCTCAATTTCAAAGCCATATCTGTCCAGCAGCATCAAAGTCTCTTCCAGCGCAGTTCTTACTTCTCCGTAGGTTCTCTTCCAGTACTGCTCCTTTAAGACCTGTGCAGTAAAAAGCTGCTCTCTGTCGCCTTTGTCATCCGGGGTTTTCACCCAGAATTCCAGTTCTGTGGCACTGGTCAGCACCAGATCCTCAATTTCATCAGCACTGTTGATACCACTCATATGCTCAAACACGTAAGGATGAGCAGTCAGTTCTTCCATGAGTTTTTCCTTGAAATGCTTCAGAGCATCTCTGAGAATAACCCTTGAACCGCACTCAAAGGTTTCATTATGTACCAAAAAGGAGGGAATTCTCAGCGTTCCGATAGGAAGACCCGTCTTATATCCTCTGTTGCGGAAATTATAGTCCACATACCAGTTCACGCTTAAATCAGGAATAATATCAATTTTAGCATTATTGAGTACTGCAATCTTTGGCAACGCTACACTGGATCCGTCGGTCTGCACACCATTTTCCAGAACCTTGTCAATATCTTCCAGAAAAAGATTTACGGGGATTTTCTCATCGGTGTCATGACCTCCGATATCAATACCCACCAGAGATACAAACTGAACCTCAGGGTGTCTCCTGAGAATCTCTGTAATTTGCTCTGCAGAATGCTGCTCTGCAGGAATGGTAAACAACATTTTATCTAAATCATAGTCCAGCATTTGGCCCTCCTTGTCTGCTGATTTTCTGAATTACACTTTATCTAATCACAATGTGTCATATGCAGTCCGTTTCCACTGCGTCTTTCGAAAGAATTGGTTATGGGACATCCGTATGCCGAATGTCCCAGTCATTTTTGCAATATGGTGAAAGTGAAAATTACGCCAGCTGATTCAGCGCCTCTTCCAGTTCTTTCATATACTCGCCATACTTCGCCCAGTCACCGTCTTTGAGAGCATCCTGGGCTTTGTTGTAGCTTTCGGATGCCTGTT
>CABSEO010000474.1 GCA_902476665.1 uncultured Emergencia sp. | reverse complement strand
TGACCAGATTGATTTTACAAGGCCTTTCGCACCCGAATCACTAAGCTGGAAGGCTTTTTTTAGATATGTCTTCATCATGCCAACCTCCACTGATTTGCCTTGCAGTATACATCCTGAAAATCTTTATAACGTCCATTGTAGGACATCAGCTCATTGTGGGTTCCTTGTTCCACAACTTTTCCATTCTGGACAAACAGGATCTGGTCTACATTCTGAATAGAGGACAGCCTGTGTGCAATCATGATAACTGTTTTGCCCCTCATCAGTTTTTGGAAAGCCTGCTGCAACTCGTATTCATTTTCCGGATCTGCAGCTGCAGAAGCCTCATCCATAATGACGATATTCGCATTCTTTAGAATAGCCCTTGCAATGGCGATCCTCTGCACCTCGCCACCGGAAAGGTATACGCCCCTTGCCCCTATGACGGTCATCTCCCGCTGGGGGAATTTGTCAAGGATGGATGTGCAGTTCGCTGCGTCAAGTGCATCCATAATCTGCTGCCGTGTTGCCTGAGGATTTCCGATTCGGACATTTTCGTAAATTGAGGTCTTTAGTAATTGACTGCGCTGGAAAACAAATGCGATGTTCTGAATGAGAGCTTTTTCAGAATAACTCTGAATGTTCTTTCCACCAATCAGAATTTCGCCGCCATCGACAGGATAAAAACCTGAAATCAGCTTTGCAATGGTAGATTTTCCTCCCCCGGAAGACCCGATGAGCGCATAAGTTTTATTCTGATGAAGTGTCAGGCTGAAATCCTTCAGCACGAAGTTGTCATCATACTTAAAGTCAACATGACGAAATTCAACATTGAAATCTTGGAAGTTCTCTTCGCTTCCATGCGGAAGCTTTGCCTGATCCATAGAAGTAGTCAGCTCATCAAGCTGATTCAGCGTATTTTGTGCGCCAAAGTTATCCTGCCCCGTAAACATGATCGATGTGAAAGAAGTAAATACAGCTCCGGAGAACACAGCAAAGAAAACAATCTTTGCCAGGATTAGCATAGCAGGTTCTCCATAGCTGATGAATACAACTGCGGCTGGTACGGCAAAAGCATAAAACACGTTGAACAGAACCTGGAATCCGACGTAGGGATTCTTACAGCTGAGGCTATACTGATAGACGTACTGTTTGTACTCTTTGATCGAGTTAATCAGAGTTTTGTAATACTGTACAGTTACACCGAAGATTTTTATGATCTGCATTCCTCTGACATATTCTACTGTTGCCGCACTCATTTTTTGAAGCGCCGCTGAATAGCCAGACAGAAATTCAGTACCACCGGACATTTTACGATACTGAAGAACACCAATCACAGTTGTAAGGATCAGGAGAATACCAAGGCGATAGTCTATTGCAAACATCAGCACAAACATTAACACCGGCGTCATAACAGCAGTGACGTTGTCCGGAATCAAATGGGCCACTGTTTTGTGTGTTTCCGCTGCGTTATCATCAATAATTTTTCGAATCTCTCCAGAGCTGTTATGGTCAAAAAAGGAAGAAGAGGCATCCAATAATTTATGAA
>CABSEO010000473.1 GCA_902476665.1 uncultured Emergencia sp. | reverse complement strand
GACGAAGCAATCGGCTATTTTATCCGTTTTCAGGAAAGATCCGTCCTTGATGCAGTATCCAGTAAAAACCAGAAGAAAGGCTATATAGCCCGTCATCAGTTCCACGATATCATATACCGTTCTGATATTATGGATGATCTGATTCAGAGGGCTGGCAGAATTGCAACCTCTGATTTCACAGTCTTGCTGATTGGAGAAAGTGGTACAGGAAAAGAACTTCTCGCACAGTCCATTCACAATGCATCTTTTCGAAATAATGCACCTTTTGTTGCCATTAACTGTGCCGCTCTGCCGGAAACACTTTTGGAAAGCGAACTCTTCGGCTATGATGCAGGTGCTTTCACCGGAGCAAGATCAAAAGGAAAAAACGGCCTGTTTGAACAGGCTAATCACGGAACCATTTTTCTGGATGAAATCGGTGATATTTCACCTAAGCTGCAGGCACAGCTGCTGCGTGTGATTCAGGAAAAACAGATCATGCACATCGGAGGAGATCGGCTGATTGATATCGATGTCAGACTGATCACCGCAACGAATAAAAATCTGGAACAGGCAGTCCGTGAAGGTACATTCCGCCAGGATCTCTATTTCAGACTTAATGTTTTAACCTTTCGGATACCCCCCCTTCGCAGCCGGAAGGAGGATATTCTGGTTCTGATGGAACATTTTCTGGGGTCGGAATACCGCAGTCTTTCTCAAAAGGATCATCAGATTCTGATGGCATATGACTGGCCCGGAAATATTCGTGAAATTGAAAATGTATCGATATTTTTTCATGCTTTCAATTGTCTACCGGAATATCTTACACAAAATGCCTTTGTCAGATCTGTTCCCAACAGTCTGGAAAACAGATTCTCTTCACAACTGGAACTGACTCTTCTGAAGCTGATCTCAGTTAATACTTCCCCTTCTCATGGAATCGGACGTTCAGCGATCCTGCAGCTTCTTCATGACAATGATATCAAAATCAGTGACAACAAACTTCGCAAGCTGCTGTCCAATCTTGAATCTCGCGGCTATCTCCATATTCATAAAGGCAGAGGCGGTACAATGATTACGGAAAAAGGACATGAAACACTAAAAGCAGAAGCGCAGAGGTTCCATCCATAACACAAAGATGCAGCAAAATAAAAACTGCTCCAATAAAAAAGTCATCTGTTTGATCTCCCAAATGCAGCGGGAACAGCACAGATGACTTTTTATATTCTTTTATTCAGCCATAAACATTCTTGCAACAGCAAGATCTATCGGTGTCGGCGCAGTAACTACAACTGTAAAATCATCAGTCTGAGTTACTCCCGGATACCAGGAGGCGTTTCTTGCTCTCTGATGATCCTTAAAACAGATCTCCATCGTATAACTTTCAACTAAATTCTTTGCTTTAGGAAGCGGTGCTGCCAAAATTTCAGCAGTTTTCTGTTCAAGTTCTTCCAAAACATCAGCAGGATGCATATTCCAAGTTCCGTTTCCAATTCCATCTTTTGTAGCTACTGTAACTATTCCGGGATACTGACAGGCAGCATCACTACAAATACCCC
>CABSEO010000472.1 GCA_902476665.1 uncultured Emergencia sp. | reverse complement strand
AAATGCCGGTTCAGTACTTCCTGGACAGAAACCCCGTTTGGCTGTACCTGCCATCCGCAGTAATTAGTACCGTCGTATGCCACAGTCAGTTTCACTCTTTTCATCTGCTCTCCTTTACATCACTGTGCGGATCACAATCTCCGCAGCTAAATATACCAGGGTAACCCCATACGCCCCGTAGTCATGTCCCTGATAAACCAGAGGCTTCATCTGTGTCCGGTTCTCTCCCCCATGGTAGCACCGCGCTTCCATTGCCATGGCAAGATCGTCGGCACGGCGAAAAGCGGAAATAAACAAGGGGACCAGAAGAGGGATCAGGCTTTTTGCCTTCTGGATCAGATTTCCGCTTTCAAAGTCTGCGCCTCTCGCCATCTGTGCCTTCATGATCTTGTCTGTTTCCTCCATAAGAATGGGAATAAAACGCAGAGCAATAGACATCATCATGGAAATCTCGTGAACAGGAACTTTGATCTTATTCAGCGGCTTCATGATACGCTCCAGTCCGTCTGTCAGCTGATTCGGGGTAGTGGTCAGAGTCATCACAGAAGATCCGATGACCAGATATACCAGACGGATACCGATTTTCACTGCTTGGGTAATACCTTCCTGAGTGATCTTTAAGAATCCCAGTTCCCATACTACAGTCCCTGGAATCAGGAATAAATTAAAAATTACCGTAATGAGCAGCAGAATAAACAGTGGCTTTAAACCTTTCAGCATAAACTTCACCGGCACCTTTGAAAGTGCGATAATACCTGCAAGAAAACAGGTGGCAAGCAGATAGCCCCAGAAGGAATCTGCTACAAACAGGGACACAAGAAAAAGAAAAGTCCCGATGAACTTTACTCTTGGGTCCAAGCGGTGCAGAATGGAATCTGCGGGATAATATTGTCCGATGGTAATATCTCTGATCATACTTTTCTCTTCTCCAGTGCCTCTAAAATACTTTTCTTCGCCTCATCCACTGTAATGGCGGAAGTGTCCGCCAAAAGCCCCTTCGCTTTCAGCTCATGCATGATATAAGTGATCTGGGGAGCCGCAAGCCCCATTCTTTCCAATTCCTTATAGTGAGAAAATACTTCCCGGGGAACGCCGTCAAATGCTTTCTCCCCTTTGTTCATCACCAGGATCCGTTCCACATACCTTGCAATGTCTTCCATACTGTGAGAAACGAGAATGACGGTAATCTTTCTCTCCTCATGAAGAAAAGCAATCTGATCCAGAATCTCATCCCTTCCTTTAGGATCAAGACCTGCAGTAGGTTCATCAAGGATCAGAACCTTTGGTTCCATGGCAAGGACTCCTGCGATGGCACCCCTTCTCTTCTGTCCGCCGGACAGCTCAAAAGGAGAACTTCTGTAATATTTCTCTTTCAGTCCCGCCTGCCTCAGCGCCTGGACAGCACGAAGCTCTGCTTCTTCTTTTGACAGCCCCTGGTTTTTAGGCCCGAAGCATACATCAGAAAGTACATCTGCCTCAAAGAGCTGATGCTCCGGATACTGAAACACCAGTCCCACCTGGCTGCGCAGCCTTTTTAAAGAAT
>CABSEO010000471.1 GCA_902476665.1 uncultured Emergencia sp. | reverse complement strand
CCAAGAATATTCCATGGGACAGATGTGGCGCAGAATACATAGTGGAAGCTACAGGTGCTTATACTACTACAGAAAAAGCGCTTGATCATATTAAAGCAGGAGCCAAGAAGGTTATTATTTCTGCTCCTGCAAAGGACAAGACAACGCCGACTTTTGTATATGGTGTTAACTCAGATGAATATACCAGCGATATGCAGGTGGTTTCCAATGCTTCATGTACTACAAACTGCCTGGCACCGCTGTGTAAGGTATTAGAGGATAACTTCGGTATTGAGCAGGGACTCATGTCTACTATCCACGCAGCTACAGCAAAACAGAAGGTAGTTGATGCACGTTCTATGAAGGACTGGAGAACAGGCAGATGCGTATTCGGTAATGTAATTCCGTCCACAACCGGTGCTGCTAAAGCTGTAGGACTGGTAATTCCTTCCCTGGCAGGGAAGATGACCGGTATTTCTTACAGAGTTCCGACTGCAGATGTTTCCGTTATCGATTTGAATGTTGTACTGAAAAAATCCGCTTCTTATGATGCAATCTGCAGAGCGGTAAAGAAAGCTTCTGAAACCTACCTCCACGGTGTCATTGAATATGTGGATGATGAAGTGGTTTCCGGTGACTTTGTGGGAGATCCGCATACCTCCATCTTTGATGCAAGAGAAGGTATAGAACTGAATGATAAATTCTTCAAACTGATTGCCTTCTATGATAATGAGTACGGATATTCCAGCAAGACCTTAGAACTGATTAAACACATGTACGAAGTTGACAATGCACAGTAAAGGGGTCTGAATTAACATGAAAAAAACAATCAGAGATATCGATCTCAAAGGAAAAAAAGTCATTGTAAGATGCGATTTCAATGTACCGCTGAAAGACGGAAAGATCACTGATGATAACAGAATCAGAGCAGCTCTGCCAACCATCACCTACCTGACAGAGCAGGGGGCAAAAGTGATTCTGATGTCTCATCTGGGAAGACCGAAGGGAGAACCTAAGGCGGAATTTTCTCTGTCACCTGTGTCAGAGCGTCTTTCTCAGTTATTGGACTGTGATGTAAAGTTTAAAAGCTGTCCGACCGTGGTATGTGACACCATTCGTGATATGGCAGAGGGGCTTGCTGATGGAGAAGTGATGCTGCTGGAAAATGTCCGTTTCAGAAAAGAGGAAACTGACAACGATGCAGGTTTTGCAAAGGAGCTGGCTTCACTGGGAGAGGTTTTTGTGCAGGAAGCCTTCGGCACCGCTCACAGAGCTCATGCCTCTACGGCAGGGATTGCAGATTATCTGCCGGCTGTGTCCGGTTTCCTGATTGAAAAGGAAGTGAAATTTCTGGGGGAAGCTCTGGAAAATCCAAAGAGACCGTTTGTGGCTATTATGGGTGGTGCAAAAGTGGGAGATAAGATTCCCGTTATCAGAAATCTGCTGAAGAAAGTAGATACTCTGATCATCGGCGGCGGCATGGCCTATACTTTCTTTAAATCCATGGGTCTTGAAATCGGCACATCTATTTTAGACGAGAAAAACATCGGACTGGCTTCTGAACTCC
>CABSEO010000470.1 GCA_902476665.1 uncultured Emergencia sp. | reverse complement strand
AAAGAAGGTGCAGATTTCCGCGCTTGCAAGAACTACGGACCTCTGTACAAATAATTAAACTGGCTTTTCTCAAAAGTGCCATGATAAAACAAGAACCTCGGAGATTACTCCGGGGTTTTTGTATTTTGACCAAGTTGCTGTGAATAGTAAGTTTTGTCGAAAAGATTCTTTTTTTATAGTAAAAAAAATATTATCATTGTTGAAGGACTGTGGTATGATAGAGACATGATTTACATGTACCGGTGATTGGTTGCCGGGTAGTTCACAAAACATCCTGACTCGCAGCACTGATAAGAAGGAATCCGAATTGCTGAGAGCTGAGAAAATACGGAAGTAAAGGGAAAGACTAAAATGAAAAAGTTGACAAAGAGTTTTCTGATCGTACTTCTGGGACTCCTGATGAGTGTAAATGTCATGGCAGATGTACAGACGGGCAAGACAGAACCGGATTATAAGACAGACTATTATATGATCGTAGAATCAAAAGACGGAGGAATTGATATTTACGCTCAGCCTGATTTTGATTCAACCAGGTTGAATGATGAACAGATTCCGAACGGAATAGCACTTCATATAGAAGGTGAAGTGGAAGATACAGAGAACAACCGTACTTGGGGCTATACAGAGTTTCATGGAATGTATGGCTATGTCTCGCTTGATGAGTGCCGTCCTGCTGTCTCACGTAAGGAAGCAATTGATTCTGAGCTTTATATAGCTGGCAGAGACCATGTGAATTATAATGCAGACTACGATGTGAAAGCATACGCAGAGGAAGGTTCGCAAAAGCTTTATCAGGGACCTGGAACAAAATATGGAGAAGTACCTGGAGTACGTGATATTGAAAACGGAGAAACACTTCATATTACGCAGGATGCAGAACTTGTAGATGGTAGTTACTGGGGTGTAACTACAGTTGACGGGAAAGAAGGCTGGATGGATCTGGAGAAGACAGAAGAATGGCGAAAGGAACATCCGGAAACAACAGATGCAAACACTGATGCACTGGCAGCAGACGGGTCTGGAAATGCAATATCAGAGGAAACACCTGCCGCAGAATTGAGTATAACACCTACAGTGACAGAAGCAGCAGTAACAGAAACGCCTGCCCCAACAGAAGCAGTGACAGCAACGGAAACACCTGCCCCAACAGAAACGCCTGTACCAGCAGAAACTGCAGCAGCAACAGAAACGCCAGCACCAACAGAAACACCTGTCACGAAGGACAGTAAGCAGGCCTCCGGACAGAATGTAAAGATAGCCGGAAAAAAATGGTATCAGAGCCCATTTACATGGATTGCAGTGATTGCGGCACTTGCCGTAGCGGGGCTGCTGATTTATCACAATAAAAAGAAATAATAGAAAATAACAGGAAAAAAGATATCACAAAGACAGGAGCTCCTGAAAGACAGGAACTCCTGTTTTTTACACTTTATAGGACATAATTAGGTAATATTTTGATATTAGACAAGAGGTTATTTTGCGTTAATTTCAATCATAATTTCAATTGTTTGAATTGCATGCTGGAGTGTAGATAATACATTACGGTAATTA
>CABSEO010000469.1 GCA_902476665.1 uncultured Emergencia sp. | reverse complement strand
AGGCCTCATCTTTCCGTTTGGCTTTGGTATTTTGTTGTTTTGCAAATTAAATGATGCTCCGGTTGTTACATTAAATGATGCTATTACTGTTTGAAATCGAATCATTTGTCAGATTATTTTCACCTGATTAAGCGGATTATATGAGTTTCAAAAATCCTCCCGTCAAACTATTTGAGGGAGGATCTGAATCAGTACTGTCCAAAGCTGCGCAGGGCTTCTGCTATTGTCACTGCATCGGTAACAGAAACAAAACTGGACAGTTTTTCAGTATTCCAGAAGGTGTCAGTCCAGCCGGCCAGACTGCATCCGACATCTATGGAAGGGATACATATATATAGTCCGACAGAAGACATTCCAAGAATTGAGTGGAAAGATGAACCACGTCCGTTGATTAACAGTTCCCAAAAGGAACCATCATAGTGGAGAAGCTCCCAGTTTCCAGTCCATTCCTGAAAATAGTCATTCTCATAGGTATGTCTGCATGTAAATTCCATAAGCACCTCCTATCCCAGTTCGCAGTCACTGACTGCCTGCATGACGATATCGGTTGTAATGAGATCAGCTTTATGGCTGTCACCTATGAGCAGGCTGGTATTGCAGAATTTATTGATCAGACGTGGGGTTCCATCAGCAGCATTCAGGATGGCTTCCATCGCAGCATCTTCAAAAATGGTCTGGTTGCAGCCGGCACCTTTTAGTTTTTCGGAAATGTAATAACGCCCTTCTTCCTTGGATATCCCCTCAAGATTATAGTTCATGACAATCCGCTGACGAAGTGGTTCGTGGACACCAAGATTTAACGTAGCATTGAGTTTTGGGAGACCTGCAAGGAGTACCGCTGCCCTGTCTCTGGAATCCATTTCGAAATTGAAAAGGATCTTCAGATCATTCAGGATGGCATTATTGATGTAGTTGGCTTCATCTATGATGATGACCGGAGTCTTTCGTTTTTCGATGGAAAGACGGGTTATTTCTTCCTGGATGATCCGGAAGTTATCGGGTTTTTTATAGGCTGGTTCTGCGCCCAGTTCACGTACGAGATTCCGGTAAAAATCGTTTGCCGTAAGTGTGGAAAGACAGGAATACACAACGTGGTATAAAGAAGGATTGAGTTCCTTTGCCCAGTTTCTTATGACAGTGGTTTTACCACGGCCGGGGCTTCCGGTCAGAAGACCAAATCCTTTGGTTTTTGCAAGATAGTCAAGGCGGAACAAAGATTCTTTATATTCAGCCGTATCAACAAGGATTTCTTTGGAATTTTTTATAAACGGATTGAATTCCAGACCGTATCTTGTAAAATAATCCATCATTCTTCACCTCTGCATAAATGTACTTTTTCGCGCTTAACAAAAGCATTTTCTTTTTTGTTAAGCAGGCGGATTGGAGTGAGTGTACCGTCAGCTTCAACGACAAAAAGGTCTTTCAGATCAGCAGAATATCTTAGTTTTATACGCTGTTTTGCAAAACGGCAGTCTACTTCATACTCTGTCTGGTCAATGGTGATCACGCTGTCAGCCGAGACTTTCCGCTCGATCTCAAGAAGAAAGCAGTGCCCAATCTGT
>CABSEO010000468.1 GCA_902476665.1 uncultured Emergencia sp. | reverse complement strand
TTGTAACAGTGGGTTTTGTCATCATGCTGCCGGTATGCGGAGCCTCGCCATGTACAGAGGGACTGTTACTGCTGGGAGTCTATCAGCTTCTCTTTTTTCCGCTGCAGCAAAGTCTGAAGGGAGAGGGGAAGTTTGGGCCGGCTCTGAAATCTCTTATACTGTTATGGGGCATCGTTCTGCTGATTTTCATACCGGTATTGCAGATGATGAATGTTCATGGTGAAAAGTTTTTCAGCCTGGCGGACCAGATGGAAATTAAAGCGGAAACATCCATAAGACAGGCAGTGAGACAGCACCTTTCCCATGAGGGCAGAAATGTGGCCAGGGGTGCGGCTGAGCCTGCGGGAGAGGAGATTTTTAAGGTCAAACGATCAGGAAAAATGGCAGAAATCCTGTATATTCGAGATTTCAGCGGTGGAAATTACCGAAACGGAAGGTGGCTTTCCGATCGCGATCCGGAGATTTTTGAAAGAATGAAAGGCGGAGATGTGTCTGAGGGCCGAAGAGCTGAGCTGAAGTTTGAAAATATGTACTATTTCGCCAACCGACAGTTTAATCCTGATGCGGCATTGCATCTGGAGATCATACCACTGGACGGAAATGCAGAACTGAGCCTTTTCGTATATAACGGTGCTTCATCACTAACCGATACAGTCAATGGAGAGCACAGGCGAAGAGAGTTTGACTATTTTGAAGGCAAGGATATGATCCTCGACTGGACGAAAAAGGCAATGGTGCAGACGGGAGACATGGCCTGGGGACAGATATCCTCAAAGCTGCATTTTGAATATCAGAAAGAAGCAAAGAAGATATATACCGCTTTGCCGGTATTCGGAATTTCTCAGTTCAGAAAACTCTGCAGCGAAAATCCAAAGCAAAATCTTTCTGAGATTACAGAGTTTATCAGAAACACGCAACTTATACGACGGATCCCGGAGATTGTCCTGCAGGAAAGGATCCTGTCACCTACTTTTTCTTTGAGAACCACAAAGGATACTGCCAGCACTTTGCATCTGCAGCGGTAATTCTGTACCGGCTGTATGGAGTACCGGCAAGGTATGCAACCGGATATGCCGTAAAACCATCGGATTTTTCGGGGGATCTGGCTGTTGTGTCGGATTATTCGGCCCATGCCTGGGTGGAAATCTTTCTGGAAGATCGGGGATGGACCCCGGTGGAAGTGACACCGGGCGGTGCGGCTTTTTCAGGGATGCCAAGGGGAGAATTTTCTGCAGAGCCTGAGACGGAGGGTACCTTTTCTGTTTCAGATAATGAAGAGGAACAGTGGGAACCAGGGGAAGACAGGTCAGAGAAGATAAAAACCGGAGACAGTACCAGGTTTTTCGGCAGAGTCTTTACAGCAGGCGCAGGGATGGCAAGCCTCTGTCTGCTGATTGGTCTTTGGGTTTTCTATCAGAATTACAGACGGAAAAAATATGAAAGAATGGGAAGTCGCCAGTTGTTTGCGCTGCTTCTGGGAGCACTTCATACAGCCGGACGTATGAGAGAATATTGCGGATGCGAAACTGATTTTGCGAAGGTTCTGGCTCTGACCATACCGGGAATT
>CABSEO010000467.1 GCA_902476665.1 uncultured Emergencia sp. | reverse complement strand
ACAACGCAGATGAAAGACTTACGGAAAAATCTTACAGGATTGGACTGGCAGATCAGGAACGATATGACAGATATTTACAGAAGAAAGAGATGGTGGAAAAGGAGCGTCGTCGTCTGGAGACAACTTATGTTTATCCAAAGGATGCAGACGAATTTCTTAAGAAGCTGGGCAGTTCTCCTCTGCAGAATAAAGCCAGCCTGGCGGATCTGCTGAAACGTCCGGAGGTAACCTATGAAAATCTTAAGGAGATCGATCTTCATAGACAACCTTTGACTGCGCATGCTCAGACTCAGCTGGAAGTTCAAATTAAATATGAAGGGTATATTTCTAAACAGCTGGCTCAGATTGAAAAATTTAAAAAGCTTGAAAGTAAAGCACTGGAAGAAAATATTGACTACAGTCTGATTGAAGGACTGCGTATTGAAGCAGCGCAGAAGCTGAATCAGCTTAAACCTAGATCTGTGGGGCAGGCATCGAGAATTTCGGGGGTTTCACCTGCAGATATTAACGTGCTTTTGGTATATTTAGAGAAAAAAAGAAGGAAGAAAACAGACAAATGATTACATTGACAAATGCTTTGGACCAACTGAATATTCCCTGGGATCAGACAGTAAAAAATCAGTTGATTGGCTATATGGATGGTATTCTGGAATGGAACGAAAAGATTAATCTGACGGCAATCAGAGATAAAGAGGAGTTTATTGTAAAGCATCTGATAGATTCTGTGCTTTGTTATAACTTTCCTGAATATCAGAATGCCGAGAAGGTGATAGATGTAGGCACTGGAGCCGGGTTTCCGGGAATTCCTCTGGCGGTTATAAGTCCCGATAAAGATTTTGTACTAGCTGATTCACTGAACAAACGGCTTAAAGTAATTCGTGTACTTGCAGATGAGCTTCTCATAGAAAATGTGGAGACAGTCCATGCAAGAGCTGAGGATCTGGCCAGAAATAAAGGATATCGACAGAAATTTGATCTTTGTGTATCCAGAGCTGTAGCAAATCTGCCTGTACTTTGTGAGTACTGTCTTCCTTTTATAAGGAAGGGAGGTTTTCTCCTTTCTTATAAAGGTCCTGAGGCTGATAGGGAAGTCAGTGATGCAGCCAAGGCTATCAGAACTCTGGGCGGTAAGCTGGTACGTATTCAGTCGGCTGAACTTTCGGGGTTTGATCATAATATTGTAGTGATAGAAAAAATTCAGGATACTCCTGCGAAATATCCAAGAAAAGCGGGAACACCCGTGAAAGAACCTATATTTTGACGGAATATAGGTTCTTTTGTTTGTCATTTCCTCTGCATTTTCCCAGGAAAAGATGCTATGATAGTATCAGAAAGGACAGGGGGGATACTTGATGTTACAAAAGAAAAGTACTGAGCTGCCTATTTCAGCGATTTATGCAAATCCTGAACAGCCAAGAAAGTATTTTGCAGAGGAAGAATTGAATGATTTAAAAAATTCTATTGCTGAATATGGGGTGCTGCAGCCGATTATTGTCAAAAAAGACCGAAGTGGTTCTTATTTTCTGATTGCGGGAGAAAGACGTCTGCGTGCTGCAAAATTGGCTGG
>CABSEO010000466.1 GCA_902476665.1 uncultured Emergencia sp. | reverse complement strand
CGTTCCCGGTCTTGAATATTCATTGTAGTCTAAAAGCTCCACAGAAAAATCCGGGCGGTCTGCAATATATTTCGTTTCCTCTGCCACGATCTCTTCCTGCGCCTGTGCCGTCCTGTGGGACAGACGCCATCCCCCATACAAAATAACGCCCACAAATACAGCTCCTGTCAGAACCATCACACTGCGCGCAAACATCTGCTGCCTTTTCCGCTTTTTCTGTCTTCTTCTTCTCGCTTCGTTTTTCCTCTTTTCCGCTTCACGTCTGCGGACTGCTTCTCCCTGTTCCATATTCTCCCCTTTTCCCAGGTCAGAAATATTTTGTATAATTTTTTTATTTTACCTGTTCCTTATGGCAAAAAATGTTCATTTTTTATTTCTTAAGTAATATTATACAATTTCATTCTGTAAAAATCAGTAAAAATACCCACTTGTTGTTTTTCTGTTTTTGTGAATTTTTCATTCACTCATTTCATTTTTGTATATATTGTACAATCTTTCATATTATTTTTTGTTGCTTTTCCCGATGCATTGTGCTATATTATAGAAAACAAATAAGGAGGTGTGTTGTATGACATATGCAATCGATCCGGCAATGTCTTTTTGCGAAGTTATTTCTTTCTATGAGAAATATATCGACGAGACAAAAGCTGCTGGAAAAAAACCTGTATCTTTCCTGCATTTTCTCACAGGCAGATACTAAAAGCCGGTTGATCAGGCCGTCAGCTTATGAAAGCTGTCAGGTGCCCTGTCACCCGGCTTATTTTTTACATAATCTGTGCAAGCAGACCTTTTACGGAAAATACATCTTCAAACAAAAATGATTCCCCTAACATTTCAATATTTTCTTCCGAATGTTCCACTTCTTTTGCGTAAACTTTCGTTGTTTCTATGCGATCCTGTAAATCAAATTTCTGTCCGTTTTTCATCCAGACCATAACATCCATATCACGCACCATCAAAAATGAGGCAACTGCAAACTGAGCTTTTTCAAGCAGATTATTATCGTAGAATGCCCTCATAAAATAGCGGAAAGTATAATATACCATCAGATGTTCATACTGATATTCATTTTCCATCTGCGCTTCCATGAAAGCACGATGTGTCTTTTCATAATTTTCTTCATGATAAAAAGCTTTCAGCTCTTCTTCCATCCCAGACCATGCATCACCGATGGATTCAAGCTCCTCGTATTGGGACAGCCGCTGTAGAAATGCCTCATACAGGCTGATTTTTTCCGGTTCCTCCTCTTTGGGTACTGTCTCAAATAATTCTTTCTGCATCTGACAGCAGTAATTCAGATACACCGCGATACGCTCTGCAATCGGGCGGCTGCGATCCTGAAGCAGTCCGATTGCATGCGACCTTACTGATTCGAGTTTTTCTGCAAGCTCATCATCGCCATCTTCCCACTCATATTCATCATAGTCCTCCGAGAGGATCTGCTCATCAAATCCGATCTGTTCTGTATCTGAAAAGACAATTCTTCCAACCTCTCCACAGGATAGACATAAAACTTTTTCTCTTGTTTTCGGATACTCCGTTGTAAACCTCGGATACTCTGTGCATACTTCTGAAAG
>CABSEO010000465.1 GCA_902476665.1 uncultured Emergencia sp. | reverse complement strand
CTCACCCCGTTTTCCCGTAAAAGAATTGCTTCATCCGCGCTTCCCACTCCCAGGTAATCAGCCCCACATTCTGCCAGAACCTGACTGCACTGAACAATTCCGTGGCCATATCCATTTGCTTTTACTGCCGGCATTACCTTTACACTTCCAACCATTTCCTTTAAAGCCAGGTAGTTTGATTCTAACTGATCCAGATCAATTTCCAACCACAGACTTCTCCGAAGTTTTTCCTTTAATACTTCTTTCACCTTAGTTATTCCTCCTTTTTATGCATTCCTTAAATATCTGCTTTATAATACAGCAATTTTCGTACCATCTGTATAACCATCTTATTTCAAGGATTTCAGCAGTTTCGACGTCCACAAATGTTTATTATATAAACATTTGTGTTGTATTTTAGAACCATACTAAAGTATAATAGTATCATCTAAAAAGGAGGAGTCCTAATGATACTTTCAAATTTAATGATCATAACCGGCTACGATAAATTTTATCCCACAATTCTCCAATGCTGCTCCCACCTAGACATTGAACCCAGGATTTTCCAATGGGAAAAGGCCAGTCCCCGTATGGTTTCAAGACTCCAGGAAGATTTTATCGCTTATGGGAGGCCCGAAGTCATTATCAGCCGGGGAGCGCTCGCTGACATTGTTGAAAACAGCTTTCCTGATATCATTAACCTTCGGGCCGAACCCGACGATATTGATATGCTCCAGGCACTGGAAACAGCCAAATCATATGGAAAAAAAATTGGCGTTCTTATGTTTATGAGGTCAATCCGGAATTATAAGCTTGATGTTCTGAAGAGAATCTTAAACCTGGATGAACTGCGTTTTTATACTTTTCAATCTGCAGATGATATCCGCAGCCGTGTTGCTGAGGGGAAACAGGATGGAATGGATGCAATGGTCGGCGGCGGGACTCTGGCAATCAGAACCGGGAGACAGCTGGGTATCCCTGTCTGCTTTGCTGAAAGCAGTGCACGTTCTCTGGAGCACGCCCTTCTCCAGGCACTAACTATCATAAATGCCCGAAAAAAAGAACGTCATCTTTCTGAAACCTTCTGGAATGCCACCACCCTGGTCTGCGAAGGGATACTCGTAATAGAAAACAACCGTATATCTATGGCCAATCATGAAATGCTGCATATTCTTGCTGCTGGAGAAAAGGATATCCTAAACCATCTTCTTGAAGATTTAACACCGGAATATTTTTCCAAAGAGCTTTTCCATTTTTTCACGGATGAAATGGAATCCGAAAAAATATGCTCTGTGTGCGGATGCAGCTATCTCATAAAAAAGAGGCGGCTCGTTTCCGAAGAACAATGCCAGATTACAGCTGTATTCCAAAACATTGCCGATATCCAAAGACAAGAACAGCAGGTCCGGGCCGCTTTGAGAAAAAAAGGGTTGGCTGCTGCATTCACTTTTTCGGATATTAAGGGAAACAGTGTCCTCATAAAATCTCTGTGCCACAAAGCGTCATTATACGCCGCAACCGATGCAAGTATCCTGATCAGTGGTGATAATGGAACAGGAAAGGAGCTATTCGCCCAGAGCATTCACACCGCCAGTATTAGGAAA
>CABSEO010000464.1 GCA_902476665.1 uncultured Emergencia sp. | reverse complement strand
TCTGCTTCTCCATACAGATCTTCAAGATCAATAAAAGCCATCACCCTGCTGTTCTTGGTTACCAGATTTTTCTTACCTACAATCATGCCGGCCATAGTCACAGTCATACCGTCAGTCAGATGACTTTCATGATCAGGCTCCCCCGCAGCCGCCAGTTCTTCTGCATTGACTGTCGAAATCTTTTTGATTCTGTCCATATATTCATTCAGGGGATGGCCTGTGATATATACGCCAGTCATTTCCTTTTCCATAGAAAGGAGCACGGCCTTGCTGAAGTTTTTCACATCCGGCAGCGTTCCGGAAGTATCCCCGCTGTTCATCTCCTCACTGCTGATCTGAAACAGAGACATCTGTCCTGCAATATTTTTCTTTGCGTTATTCTGTGCAGACTCTACCAGTCCTTCATAGACAGCAAGGTGGGCTGCTCTGTTGGTGTTGAGACAGTCAAGGGCACCTGCCTTAATCAGACTTTCCACCGCTTTCTTGTTGACCTCACTGATTTCCACATTGTTGACAAACTGGAAAATATCTTTCGGCGTGCCCTTTTCCTCTCGGGCAGAAATGATAGCATCAATGGCAGCCTCTCCCACATTTTTAACTCCCAGCAGTCCGAATCGTATTTTACCGTCTTCTACAGAAAACTTTTTCTGGCTCCCGTTAATACACGGCGGCAGAACTTCAATCCCCATTTCACGGCAGTTTCTGATATACTTGGCAATGGATTTTGCATCCCCCATAACACTGGTCATCAGTGCAGCCATAAACTCTACAGGATAATACTTTTTCAGATAGGCTGTTTCATAAGCCACCACTGCGTAAACAGCAGCATGGGATTTATTAAAAGCATACTGTGCAAAGGTTTCCATATCAGCAAAAATCGCTTCTGCCGCTTCTTTGGAAATGCCTTTTCTGAGACATCCCGGGATCTCCACATTGCCTGCATCGTCCATTTTTCCATAGATAAAGTATTCCTTCTCCTGCAGCATGGCTTCTTTTTTCTTTTTACTCATAGCTCTGCGGACGATATCAGATCGACCATAGCTGTAGCCTGCCAGATCACGGACAATCTGCATAACCTGTTCCTGATAGACAAGGCAGCCGTAGGTTACATCCAGAATCGGCGCCAGCTCCGGTGTGACATAGTTTATCCTGTCAGGATTCTTCTTGTTTTCAATATATTTCGGAATAGAGTCCATCGGCCCCGGACGATACAAAGCGATACCTGCCACCACATCTTCAAAGCAGCTGGGTTTCAGATTCTTCATAAACTGCGTCATGCCCCCGCTTTCCAGCTGAAAAACACCCAGCGTGTTTCCAGCGGCAATCATATCATAAACAGCTCTGTCATCGTAACCCATTCTGGCGAAATCAATGGTTACACCATAGTCTTTTTCTATGAGTTCCAATGCGTCGCGAATCACTGTCAGATTCCGCAGCCCAAGAAAGTCCATCTTCAGAAGTCCCAGTTCTTCAATGGTCGTCATATTGAACTGGGTGGCAATCCCTTTGTCAGACATATATAGCGGCACATATTCGTCCAGCGGCAACTTGGAAATTACCACCCCTGCCGCATGGGTGGACGCATG
>CABSEO010000463.1 GCA_902476665.1 uncultured Emergencia sp. | reverse complement strand
TTTCTGCTTAACACCGGCAGTCCCTCTGACGTATTGGATATGCGTTACTGTCTGGAATGCTTTGCGGTCCGGATCGCCGCTGAGAAAGCCGATGAAAAAGATATACACCATCTAAACAGTCTGATGGACAATATGAAAGCAGCTGATAATGCTGCAGATAAAGCAGCTGCAGACCGGGATTTTCATTTTGAGATCGTGAAAATCTCAGATAATCTTCTGTTCAGAAACACTCTGGAAAGCATCTCATTCCTGATGGATAATTTCATTGAACATTCACTGCAGCTTTCTTACTTCGGGCAAGACTCTGTGGAAAATGTTTACCGGGAACATCTAGCCATCATTAATGCCATAAGCAGCCACAATGCCAATGCGGCCGAGACTGCTATGAAAAAACATCTTTCCCGGATTGATATCGATCGTCTGTAAACGGTAACATCATTTTTCCTGAATAAAAATCATCAAAAGAAATCCCTGCAGAGAATTTCCGGCAGCAGCATCCTGCATCTGCTGGAATTCCCCTGCAGGGTTTATTTTTTCATCAGGGAACGTATCCCTGTTGTATTCCTTGGGGCGATCTCCCTTCATCTTGTCGAAACCCCTCGAAATACATCGGTATTTGGCGATTAAAAACCAAGAATTTACTGAAAGAGCTCCATCTTTTGGATGCGGTCAAATGCTTCACCCAGCTTTTCCACGCTGACTGTACATGCAATCCGCAGATACCCTTCACCACATCTTCCAAATGCATCTCCCGGCAGCATCAGCACATGTGCTTCTTCCAGAATCCGATCCGCCGCTTCCACGGAAGTCAGTCCGGTATCCCTGATATTGATAAAAAGGTAAAAGCTTCCCTTAGGCGGGTAGATCACATGCATATGTGGAATCTGATTGATTCTTTCTGCCGCGTAAAACATTCTTCTGCGATATTCCTCAATCATCGGCGGCTGTATCTCTCTGCGATGACGCAGAGCATGCAGAGCGGCTCTCTGTGAAATTGACGGTGCGGTAAACACCACATTCTCGTTGATCTGCTGAATTACCTTAATAATATAATCAGGTGCAATAATATTTCCTACACGCCAGCCTGTCATGGTAAAATTCTTGGAAAAAGAATTAAGTATGATAGTTCTCTCTCTCATCCCCGGCAATGATGCAAAGGGTACGAACGGATTCTGATAGCTGAAAGCTGTATAAATATCATCGGAAATAACGATTAAGTCATATTTCTCTGCAATCTCAGCGATCTTTTCCATGGTTTCCACTGTAAGGCAGTTTCCGGTCGGATTGGATGGTGAATTGATGACCAGCGCTTTTGTCCGCTCGGTAATCAGACTTTCCAGACGTTCTATATTGATCTGAAAATCCTCCTCTTCATAAGTGGCAAGCTCCACAGGAATCCCTCTCGCAAGTTCTACCTGCTGAGGATAAGGTGTAAAGAACGGAGCCTGCAGAATCACTTCATCACCATCATCAATAATAGCCTCCAGTGCAAGATACATGCCCAGACAGGCCGAGGCTGTGACAAATACCTCTTCATCCCGAACATCCATACCGAACTCTTCCTGATAATAGTTGCAGATTTCCTGTCGCAGC
>CABSEO010000462.1 GCA_902476665.1 uncultured Emergencia sp. | reverse complement strand
TAATGAGACGGCGAAAGCTTGTTCTGCCGGTAATTACAATTATGGATTTGGTACAAAACTGGAATTTAAATTCCGCCTGACTGATGATGGAAAAGTAACAGCCAGCGATGGAAAGACTGAATTTCCGATACAGTTTACATTTTCAGGCGATGATGATGTATGGGTATATGTGGATGGCAACCTGGCACTTGACGTAGGTGGTGCTCATGGCAAGGTAACAGGTAAGATTGATTTTAGTGGGAATTCAACTCAAAAATCAGCTACTGTTAGTAAGACAAAAGTAAGCCAGGGTTCTCGCGTTGAGGGAACTGATATACATAGTACATTTGAACTTTCTGGATCGAATACAGATGAACATACACTGACCATGTTCTATATGGAGCGTGGTATGTGGGAATCTAATATGAAGGTTACCTTCAATTTCCCGGATGAGAACCAGCTTCAGGTGGAGAAGCAGGTGGACACTACAGATGTAAATGAGCTGTTCAAAGGCTTATTCGAAGGTACAGATCTGTTTAATTTCACAATAAAGAACCTTGCAACACATTATGGAGCAAAAGCTACAGCTTCTACCGGATTTGTGACGAAGCAGTACGATATCGCGGACTATGGTTCGGCTGAATCCGGTAAACTGGAGAATCCGACTGGTGCGGTGTACACTTCCTCTGCAAAATCAGGTGCTTATGCGATTGATGAGAATGGAACCTTTGTATTGCAGGATAAGGAAACCATCACATTCAGAGATCAGTTCCGTCGAGGCAGTTATATTTACCTGAAAGAAGAAGTCGATCCAAATCTGTTTGATACGACCTGGACCATGTTTGAGAATGGACAGCTGGTGACTTCCATGGGAACAGGCGGAACTGTAACAAATGGAAGCGTGAGCGACTTCAATAAGATGGAAAAGCGGCTCTCCGTCAATGATGGAAGAACAGAAGTATACAAAGATGGAAAGGACACAGAAGGTCAGACAATCGATAATGCTTATAAAGGCAAGAAACCGTCAGAGGATACCTTCGTATTCCGTTCTTATGCGGAACCGGATGATACTACGACTTTAACCAAATTGAAGGCAGTCTTTTACAACAAAGTCAAGACAGGTTCACTGACAATCAGGAAAGAAGCTGCATATCCGACAGATCAGTTGAATGGTACTTATAAATTTAAACTTACATTTACCAATGTGGGGGGTGCCGGCTTGGAGACAGCGCCGATTGAAGTACCGGAAATATCTCTGAACGCCAATGAATCCTATACGATCAGAGGAATCCCGATAGGAACCTCCTTTACGATCGAAGAGATAACACCGACCGATGGCTCCACCCTTAACAGTATTTTGCTGAATGAAGTGCCGCAGGAAGCTGGAACGACAGTGCTTCATGGAGATATCAATGCAACAAAGCCAGAGGCAGTAGCAGTGTTTAAAAATACGAAAAAACCAAAGGTAAAGACAAGCATTCAGATTCTGAAGATAAAGGCAGGAACATCAGGAGAGAATCAGGTGGAACTTCCCGGAGCAGATTTTAAGCTTGAAAAACTGACCGCTGATGAAACTATTACAGTGAAGACTGTTACAACGGATAAACTTGGACTTGCCAAATTTGAAAATCTGGAAGATGGAACCTATCAGATCACAGAGACAAAAGCTCCGG
>CABSEO010000461.1 GCA_902476665.1 uncultured Emergencia sp. | reverse complement strand
CCCCATGAGTTTTTTCAATTTCAGAAATCTGGCTAAAAGAACTTGCGATTTGTGGAAAACCTTCCTCCATGGCCTTCTGTGAAAAAGCTTTATACACATCATCAGCCTCTTCATACTCATTACGCTGAGCATAACGTAAGAGCTGAACGATGGATTCTGTAATATCCACAGGATAACTTCCTTCCATGTTCACCGTTTCTCCAGCCATCTCTTTCAGATGATTGTAAAAAATTTCTCCATGCTCTTTTTCCTGGCCTGCAGTAAAAGTAAACACGGCTTCAATCACATGAAGTCCTGCCGCTTTCGCCTGAGAAGCCCCAAAGGTATATCTGTTTCTTGCCTGACTCTCTCCTGCAAATGCTTTCATCAGATTTGTTTTCGTTTCACTCATATTAAAACTTACTGACATCTTTTTTCCCCCTGTATTTATTTTTACAGGTAGTTTTTACAAACAAATATTTTTTATTCTTCCGCCCTTCAGCAAATGACGTAAAAATTACAGTTTTCAAAGGCCTATGATGTGTGTATAATGGATACCGAAAAGGAGATCTATTATGGACGCAGTAATTTTTTACAACACACTGGATCAGCTTTTTGCGGAAAAAAAGACACAGGAAGCTGAAAGTTACATGAAAAACACTTTACAGCAGGCAGAAGCCCAATCTGATTTACAGTTAGTGGTTACAGTCTGCAATGAACTAGGTGGATACTATCGATATACTTCTCGCTATGATCAGGCAGTCTGCCTCTATGACAGGGCGCTTACCATTATCGAAGAGCTTGGCCAGAGGAAAACACCTGCCTGCGGAACGACTCTCATCAATTATGCCACAACCTGCAATATGATGGGAGAGCTGAACAAGGCTCTAACCCTTTACGGACAGGCTGCCGATATCTTCAGTGGGCCTCAGTTTGCCGCCGACTTCAATCTGGCAACACTATACAACAACATGAGTTCCGTATGCCAGAATCTAGGCGAATATACTGATGCAGAGGACTATCTGTTCAAAGCGCTTCACATTCTGGAAAATCTCTCAGAAAGTGAAATAGAAACTGCTATTACCTATACGAATTTAGCAACTCTTTACATGGAGGAAAACAGACTGAATGAGGCGGAAACGCATCTGAAAAAAGCGCTGGACATCTTCATAACAGAAAGCGGTGACAGCGATGTTCATTATGCCGCTGCCATAAGTGCTCTGGGTGAGCTCCACTTTATCCGCGGAGACTATACTGCTGCAGCGTCAGATTTTGAAAAAGCACTGGCACTCAACATCAGAGACTACGGCGAAAATACCGATACCAGCCGAACTCTTGCTGCCAATCTGCAGCTCTGTCGTGAAAAGCTGAAAGGAGAAACCTTATGATGCAGGGACTTGCTGTCTGCCAGGAATACTATGAGAAATTTGGCCAGAATGTCATAGAAGAGGTTCTTTGCCGGTTTCCACAGATAAAAATCGCCGCCGGTCTTGCCGGTGAAGGTTCTCAGTGTCTGGGTTTTGACGATGAACTTTCCCGTGATCATGACTTTGCACCGGGATTCTGCATCTGGCTTTCTGATGAAGACTATAAAGTGGCAGGTCCTCAGCTCCAAAGAGCTTATGATAATCTGCCCCCTTCCTACCTGGGTATGAGCCGCAATACCATGATTGCACAGGGGAGACTGGGAGTCATGTCCATCCGGAGCTT
>CABSEO010000460.1 GCA_902476665.1 uncultured Emergencia sp. | reverse complement strand
CTGAGTCTTTAAAAATCCTGCCCTCTGATGTGAATGACAGTATCAGAACATATGATAATGGCATCGGAGCGGGAATTGTATTCAAACATCCTTGCTTTCATTATGATGACAGCAGATTCAGAGACTGGAACTGTGGATATATTTTAGGCACACTACTGATTACACAGGATTTATTATGATTTGTCCGGGCTGGTATTTTCAGCAGAGAATTGAGAAAGGCAGAATTTCCCAATAGCATACAGACAAAACAGCTTATATGAAAAGACTCTGACCGGATCAGAAGCTGTCATGGATTTTTTGCTTATTCCATAGAGTACTGCGGAACAATTTCCGCAGCTTTATTTTTTTTCATAATTGTGCTACAATTTATCTTATAGTTATGAAAGAATGAGGCCTTTGATGAAAGAAACCGTTAAAAATTATATTCTGTTCCTGATTGGTCTTTTTATTGCATCCATGGGCGTTGCATTGTCTACCAGAGCAGGGCTGGGAACATCTCCGGTTGCGGCAGTTCCGTATTCGGTATCCCTTGTCAATCACACTCTGACTTTAGGATGGTGGCTGAATATACTGAGCGTGATACAGATTTCGGTTCAGATTGCTCTGCTCCGAAAAAATGTAAGCCCGTTGAAATCATAATCCAGACTGTACTTGCCTTTGTTTATGGGAGTCTGACGGATTTTTCCTGTGGACTGCTAGATGGAATTGAGGGCCACAGTTATGTCATACAGTTTGCACTGATGGTATTGAGCTGTTTTGTTCTGGGTCTGGGGATCTGGATACAGTTTAAAGGCGGTGTTGCAATGTTGCCGGGTGAGGCTATGAATCGGGCAATCAGTCAGGTTACAGGAAAACGTTATGAAAACATTAAGATTTTTTTTGATGTGTTGTACATCATCACAGCTGTCCTGATTTGTATGATATGGATCGGCAGACTAAAAGGCGTGCGTGAAGGAAGTATCATTGCGGCAGTTGCAGTTGGAAATATCATCAGACTGTATAATTTTTACTTTGACAGAATTACAGGAAAGAAAGCAGCAAAAGAGTCCTAGCGTATTTGCGTTTTTAACTTTTTTCAAAAGTCATAAAGCTGGCTGGCATCCGCTTTAACCTATATTTGTTTCTGCTGCAAGGTTTGACTTGATAGCAGTGTCAATTCATTGAAGGAAAGATTATAATAACAAATACACTAATAGATTTGACGAAAACAATCGGATGAAGTATGATAGATGTAAGATAATTCTTGGAAAATATCTGGTACAGATAATGCAGAAAGAGCCCGATAAGGACGGAGGACACAAAGTAAAGGGGGAAATTGCATGATAATAAATCAGAAGAAGAACCCAATCGAGCAGGAAATTGTTGAATTGACCAGTTATATATTTCACAAGTATTATTGTGAGAATGACGTGGATGCCCTTATTCAGCTGATGGATGAAGAAATTGTCTGGATTGGTGCGGCAGAACATGAGTTTGATATAACAAAAGAGAATGTTTCAGCTATCTTTCGCAGTTTTGCCGGACAGGTTCCGGAATGCATTATTAGTGATGAGGAATATGAAATAATAGCCTTGTCGGAAAAAGCCTATATGTGCAGCGGCAGAATGTGGATTTCCACTGCACCTTCCACAGGGATCAGTCTTCGTGTTCATCAGCGTTTGACCGTAGTTTTTAGGTGGAAAGAGGAGGGATGGCGC
>CABSEO010000459.1 GCA_902476665.1 uncultured Emergencia sp. | reverse complement strand
GGGCGCCTATATCGGTCTGAAACGGCTGCTGATTCGCCGTCACGGAAAGGAACAGGCCGCAGAACGGCTTTATGCGGTAACAGGCGGCAAGAGCAGATATTTTGCGGCAGAAGCGGCAGAAGAAGATTTTCCGATGTTTTCTTGCGGGGGAATTTCTTCGCATTTTGGGGCAAACACCGCAATGACATTGCTGCCTCTTGCCATCATTGGTGCAGATGTATCTTCCTATCTGGACGGATTTTATGACATGCTTGCTTCTCCGGCATGGGATCTGAATGCAGTGGATTATGCTGTGGCGAGAGCTGCCTGCAGAAAGAATTTTGGAACGGGAGAAATTCTGCAAATCTGGCAGAAACAGCTTGAAGACTTTGGAAAATGGCAGGGAAGCGGATGTTTGATGCCTGCTGATGAATATACTGATGACAAAAACATTTTTGAAAGCCAGCTTTTGATTGAAGAGGACTCCAGTGATGTGATGATGCCGTATTTTGAGGAGGGGGATGAGGATGGTTCTCTGAACCGTCTGATGCTTCGGACGGCAAAGGAGGCTTTTTCCGGAAAGGCCGGGCGTCAGACTTTCTCTGGAAGTCATGAATGACTACAACCTCGGTCAGCTGTTTGCGTTTACGCAGCTGTCAAAAGGGATTACCGAATTTCTCACAGAAGAAAAATAAGACAAGTTATTGCAAATAATATAAATTTACACTTTACTTTATTTATGGATATGTTATAATAGAGACATGCGAAAAGTTAATTTTTTAACAAAAGCGAATTGTGACTAACAAAAGTAGGTAGGAGGTTTTCACAATGAAAAAAGTAGGTGTATTAGGAACTGGTACCATGGGTGCAGGCATTATCCAGGTACTTGCTCAGAATGGTTATGAAGTAGTACTGAGAGCCAGAAGACAGACTTCTGTAGACAAAGGCATTGCTACAGTAGAAAAGAATCTGGACAGAATGATCAAGAAAGAAAAGATTACAGAAGCTGACAAGGCTGAAATCATGGGCAGAATCCATGGTTCCACTGATATCAGCATTGTAAAGGACGCAGACCTGATCATCGAAGCTGCAACAGAAGACATGGAAGCAAAGAAAGCTCTGTTTGCTGAACTGGATCAGCTGGTTAAACCGGAAACTATCATTGCAACCAATACTTCTTCTCTGTCCATCACTGAGATCGCAGCTGCAACAGGCAGACCTGACAAAGTAATCGGTATGCATTTCTTCAACCCTGTTCCTGCTATGAAACTGGTAGAAATCATCCAGGGTCTGACCACTTCCGACGAGACAAAGACTACTATCGTGGAACTGGCAGAAAAACTGGGTAAGACTCCTGTAGAAGTTGCAGAAGCTCCGGGATTCGTAGTAAACAGAATTCTGATTCCTATGATCAACGAAGGTATCGGTATCCTGGCTGACGGCGTTGCTGATGCAAAGGGCATCGACACAGCAATGAAGCTTGGTGCTAATCACCCAATGGGACCTCTTGAATTAGGCGACCTGATCGGTCTTGATGTTTGTCTTGCTATCATGGATGTATTATATAAAGAATATGGTGATCCGAAATACAGAGCACACGTTCTGCTGAGAAAGATGGTAAGAGCAGGCAAACTGGGAAGAAAGACCGGAATCGGTTTCTACGACTACAGCAAATAAAATATGATACTTATCAGAACCGCTGCATATGCAGCGGTTCTGTTGCCTT
>CABSEO010000458.1 GCA_902476665.1 uncultured Emergencia sp. | reverse complement strand
AGGATTATAACGAACAGGCAGAACGTGCTGCGTTTATGATGATCAGAATGTTGGATATTAAAGCAAAACAGAAATATTGATTATTAGGAGAGCTTGGAAACAGGCTCTCTTTTAATATGCAAATTTGCGCCGGCGCAATGGAGGGAGGTGAGAACGGTGAGGATAAGAGTAATCCACGATTTCAAAGACATTGAAAATAACTTGAAGCTCAGATCTGTCGGTGAAACAATGACGGTATCAAAAGAGAGAGCTGAGTATCTGGCACACATGAAAGTAGCAGAGATTATCGATTCGAAAGGCGGTGATCCGGAATCTCCCATTGAGGCGCAGGGTTAAGCGTCTTATTTTTATGTCCGGAATGACGTGAAACTACCAGAAAGGAGTAGTAGCATGACACAGGAACAGTTTGAGGCGCTCGGAATTGAGAAGAGCCTGGCAAAAAAAGCGGCAGATGCTTCTGTAAAAGAGCTGGAAGGCTATGTATCAAAAGAAACCTACGATACGACAGAACAGGAACGTAAACAACTGGAAACATCTGCAAATGATTATAAGGCCCAGCTGGAAACGTTAAAAGCGTCCGCAGGGGATAATGAAGCCCTGAAACAGCAGATTGCAGACCTGCAGACACAGAATCAGCAGAAAGAAACAGAACATCAGGAAGAACTGAAGAATCTGAAGCTGACCAATGCAATCAAGATGGCAATTGCCTCATCAGCACAGGACAGTGATCTGGTGGCGGGGCTTGTTGACCGTAAGAAACTGATCCTTGGAGAGGATGGAAAAGTTACTGGTTTGGATGAACAGGTAAAAGCACTGAAAGAAAGTAAACCATTCCTCTTTAAGCAGGAACAGAAGCAGACTGAGAGAAGAGGATTCTTTCCGCTGGGAAATCACAAAGATGAAGGTTCTGAAAAAGAAGGACCTTTAAGCATGAAAGAAGCAATCGCTGCCAGATTAAACATGGGAGCAGAAGGGAATGGTAAATAATTATGGCAATTACACTTGAAGAAGCAAAGAAAAATGTGCAGGATGACCTTCAGATGGGAGTTATCGATGAATTCCAGAAACAGAACTTTATTCTGGAACATATCCCGTTTGATGATGCAGTATCTCCGACAGGCGGCGGATCCACACCGTCTTACAGTTATACTCGTCTGAAAACTCAGCCAACAGCTGGATTCCGTGAGATCAACAAAGAATACACTCCGGCAGAAGTAACAAAAGAACGTCATACTGTGGAAATCAAGGTATTTGGTGGAGCTTACGAGATTGACCGTGTAATTGCTAACATGGGCGGTATTGTAAGTGAAGTCGAACTGCAGCAGACACAGAAGATCAAAGCTGCACAGGCACTGTTTAATGATACGTTCATTAACGGGGATACTGCAAAAGATGCCAATGCCTTCGATGGTCTTGATAAAGCACTGACCGGCAGCTCAACGGAGTACAATGCCGAGGGAAGCATTGATCTGTCTACCGCAGAGCTGGTAACAAAGAACTATCAGTATTTCCTCGATATGCTGGATGAATTTCTGGGCGGTCTTGATGGAACACCTACATTTATCGCCGGCAATAATAAACTGATTTCGAAACTCAGAGCCTGCGCAAGACGAGCAAGCATGTATCAGACTACAAAAGATAACTGGGGCAATCGGGTAGAGAGTTACGGAGGCATTCCATTTGTTGATCTGAAGACTAAACCGGGAACTAATGATGAGATAGTACCGAT
>CABSEO010000457.1 GCA_902476665.1 uncultured Emergencia sp. | reverse complement strand
GCAGCCTCAGAAATCAAATGGGCATCTCTGCCCAGCAGAATCAGTTTTTTGACACTTCCCTCAAACTGTCTGATAAACTCGTCAAAAACCTGCCCTTTCGCATCACCGCCCGCTATCAGAATCACATTTTTCCTGATAGCACGCAGCGCCGTCACTGCCGCATCAATATTAGTCCCTTTAGAATCATTGTAATACTTTACACCTTCAATTTCACCACAGTATTCCAGCCTGTGTGCAACGCCGCCAAAAGTTCTCAGCGTCTTGGCAATAACATCAGGCGCTATGCCCGAAAAATAAGAGATTGCCGCCGCAGCCAGAGCATTTTCCAGATTATGCGCTCCAATAATCCGAAGTTCATCTGCTCCGCATATCTCTATTATATCGCCTGCTTCGTTTTTAATGACAATTCTGCCGTCTTTTACAAAGGCTCCAAGTTCAAGCTCCTGTCTGCGGCTAAACGGCACTACTTTGGCTTTACATCCTTTTGCCAGTTTATAGCACTCCTTGTCATCATAATTGATAATCAGAAAACCGTCTTCTCTCTGGTTGGCAAAAATTTTCGCCTTGGCATTGCCGTATGCTTTCATAGTATGATGCCGATTCAGATGATCCGGTGTCAGGTTCAAAATAGCAGATACCGCAGGTTTAAAATATCTGGTGGTCTCCAGCTGAAAACTGCTGGTTTCCGTTACAAGCCAGGCATCTTCCTCCGCATCTATCGATGCGGATATCACAGCGGTACCGATGTTGCCCACCACAAAGGTTTTTCGCCCGGCTTCCTTGAAGATCTCACCTACCAGTGTAGTAGTCGTAGTCTTACCGTTGGTTCCTGTAATTGCCACATAATTACCGGAACCTACCCGAAATGCGATTTCCAGTTCTCCGATAATCTCAGCGCCGTGATTTTTTGCTTCCTCTATAAAAGGCAGTTCAGGACTGACACCCGGGCTTAAAATCAGCATATCAAATTGCGACATGTCTGCCGGGGCATGATCAAAATAACAGGTGACGCCTTTATTCCTCAAATAAGTCACCAGCTGAGGATCCACAGCGTCTTCTTTCTTGGAGTCCTGAATAGAAACCACTGCCTCCAGACGCAGCATAGCCTGCAGGGCTGCAATCCCTGACCTGCCAAGTCCTACAATTAAAACTTTTTTATTCTTCATATTTTCCAGATTTGCGTTCATAGTTCTTACCCTTTTCTGTTTTTGACTAAATGCCACAGTAAAACGAAAGCTGCGGCTTCATATGATGCAGCATGCGTCCGCTATAGATTAAATACACATTACCAGATAAGCCACAGCGCAGCACACCAGCGCTACAAAATAGAACATGAGTACCACATTCTTTTCTTTCATTCCACACATTTCAAAATGATGATGTATCGGTGCCATCTTGAAGAAACGTTTGCCACCAGTCAACTTGAAATATACTACCTGAATGATAACCGACAGTGCTTCTATCACATAAATGAGGCCTGCAATCACCAGCAGAAACTCTACTTTCATAATGATGGCCGCAGAAGCCAGAGCACCTCCAAGAGCCATGGAGCCTGTATCACCCATAAACAGCTTTGCCGGGTACTTGTTGAATACCAGAAATCCCAGACATGCTCCACATAAAGCACTGCAGAATATCATGGCAGAATCATAGCCATACAAAACCCCCACATACGCGAAAAACAATGCTACGATAGCAGTTACGCCTGAAGACAATCCATCCAGTCCGTAAGTC
>CABSEO010000456.1 GCA_902476665.1 uncultured Emergencia sp. | reverse complement strand
CGGACAATGAGGTGATGGAAAAAATCAGTAATACGATGATTGTAGACATGAATTACGGCTTTGCCTCCTCCATGGCATGGATTTACTTTATGATTGTCATTGCCATAGTAGGAATCAGCTCATTGATTATATCAAAGGGGGTTTACTATTATGAGTAGAACAGTGGCAAAAATCAGCCGGAGAGAAAAATGGAAACGTTATATTGAGAAGAACCGTAAAGGAAACTGGTATTTTTTGAAGAAAGATGCAAAAGAAATTGTGTTTCGGATAATAAGATTTTTCATGCTGTTTGGAATGTGTTTTTTGATTTTGCAGCCGATTTTAAACAAGATTTCGGTCAGTTTTATGGCAGAAAAAGATTTGTATAATCCGATGGTAATTGCCATTCCGGAAAACGTCACAACAGCCAATTATGAACTTGCATCGCAGTTTATGGATTACTGGCGGACACTTGGAAATACGATACTTGTATCCCTTACGATTGCGTTGCTTCAGATTGCTGTTTGTACAGTGGTTGGATATGGATTTGCAAGATTTGAATTCCCGTTTAAGAAGTTCTGGTTTTTGTGTGTGATGTTAGTGATTGTGATTCCGCCGCAGACGATTTCAACGTCGTTGCATCTGCATTTCCGATACTTTGACATCCTTGGAATCATACAGGCGGTGACAGGTCACACCTTAAATCTGAGAGGTTCCGTTCTTCCATATTATTTGATGAGTGCAGGCTGCATGGGGTTGAAGAATGGACTGTACATATACATGATAAGGCAGTTTTTCCGCAATATTCCAAAGGAAATGGAAGAGGCAGCTTATGTGGATGGCTGTGGAATGCTTGAGACATTCGTAAAAATTATGCTTCCGGATGCAAAACCGATTCTGACGTCCTGCTTTTTATTTGCCTTCGTATGGCAGTGGACAGACAGCTTTTATTCCAAGATGTTTCTTGGAAATATTAAATTATTATCGATTCAGCTGGCACAGATTGGAGAAAAATTAGGAAACTACCTTATGTATACCCTTCATCGGGCAACCGGAGCTTCCGTGGGTTATACCCAGTGTATCGTATCTACCGGAACGCTGATGGTGATACTTCCAATCCTGATTCTCTATCTGTTTGCACAGAAGGGATTTGTAGAGAGCTTAAGCAGCACAGGAATTAAAATGTAGCGGTATAAATCTGCGGAAGATTTCCGGCAGACTTATATATAGGAGAAGTGTTTATTAAAAGGAGGAAGAAACATGAGAAATTGGAAACGGTTCGCAGCAGTGATGATGGCAGCTGCAACAATGGTAACAGGTCTTACCGCATGTGGTGGAAACGGCACAGCAGGTACATCCGGAAACGGGGATGCAGCAAACAGCGGTGACGAAAACAAAGTATCTGATGTGGAAGATGTTGCTGCCGGAACAGAAAGTGGTTCCGATGATGGTGAAATCGGTCAGTATACGGTATTAACCGATGCAGACGGAAATCCGTATGACTTAGGTGGCATGGACATTATCATTTACGACTGGTTTACAGCAGACCAGGAAGATAATGAAGATGCAAGTGCATATGATGAGGCGCGTGAAGAGTATCTTGACTGGATTCAGTCAACATATAATTTTACAATTAAACAGAAGGCAATGACTTCCTGGGCAGACAGTCCGGAGGACTTCTCCAACTATGCAGCAACTGGAGGCGATGAAAACTACATTTTCTGTCTGTATCAGGGCGGTGCACTGATGTCCGCAGAAGCAAATGGGCTGCTGTA
>CABSEO010000455.1 GCA_902476665.1 uncultured Emergencia sp. | reverse complement strand
CTGCCGTTACTGTAAAATACGTAGCTGCAGGCAGATATATGCCCTCAGCACCAATAGCCCCCTGCAGTATAAACGCACCCAGCACTGCAATGGTAATGCCTCCATAAAGAAACGTAACTATAGTGAATATCCCGGCGTTAAAAAAGAGCCGCTTCCATCGGGGCTTCCCAAAGGCGATCCACGAAACTGCCACTGAAAAAACAATCCGGCCAGGCAGACTGATCACAGACGGTACGGCAGCGAACAAGGAAAAAGCATAGATTCCGCAGAGACAGCCCGCTGCTATCAACCGGAAGCTTCTGATATGCTCACCTGAGATTCTCCCTGTAAAAAACAGAAGAATAAGTCCCGTGATGAAATTCTCCAGAAACAGATATTCACCATATATGATCAAATCAAAACTCCCCCTTCGCTGTACTTACATAAGTATAACGAAAGGGGAGCTCGAAATTTGTCAAACTCTGTCTGAGAGAAAAATTATTTCTCCCAAGCCACCTGCGGTAGGCTATTTTGTGGAAAGCTGCAGCACTTTTGCTTTCAGTTCATTTTCAAGACGCAGCATTTCACCTTCTGCCTCTGCCCGTTTCTGCCGACCCTCCTCCTGAATTTTCATCACCTCATCCAGAGTGGCAATCAGGGTTTCATTGGTATGCTTCAAAGTCTCCATATCCACAATACCCCGTTCTGATTCTCTTGCGGTCTCCACAGAGGCAGTCTTTAAAGTTTCCGCATTTTTACGCAGAAGCTGATTCGTCATATCTGTAACTTCCCTCTGGGCTGCAACAGCCTGAGCCGAATGAGAAACCCCCAGAGCCAGTACCATCTGACTTTTCCAGAGAGGAATGGTGTTAACCAGGGTGGACTGTATTTTCTCTGTCATAATGGTGTCATTATTCTGTACCAGTCTGATCTGTGGTGCAGTCTGAATAGAAATCGTTCTGGTCAGCTCCAGATCATATATCTTCTTTTCAAAACGCTGACACATGTCATCCAGATCCCTGGCTGCCTGTGCATCCTCAGGAAGACCGCTCTGCTGCGCTTTTGCAAGTAAAACCTGCAGCTGTCCTTCTCTGACCTCCTTCAGCTTTTTCTTTCCGGCGATAATATACATAGTCAGCTCTTTAAAATAGGTGCGGTTTAGCTCGTACATCTTATCCAGAAGCGCAATGTCTTTCATCAGCTGAACCTGATGCCCCTCCAGCACTTTACAGATTTCATTGATATTGGTCTCAGCCTTTGCATATCTGGTCTTGAGATTCTGGATTTTATTCGCCTGTTTCTTGAATATTCCCAGAAATCCTTTGCTGTCTTCTTCATCAAAGCTCTTTAGCTCTTTGACGATTCCGGTAAGAAGATTTCCCACTTCTCCCATATCCTTGGTTCTGACATTTTCCAAAGCGGACTCGGAAAAATCAGCCATTTTCTTCTGCGTCCCTGCACCATACTGCAGAATCATGGATGAGTCTGTCAAATCAATCTGTTCTGCAAACTGAGCAGCCATACGCTGCTCTTCTTCAGAAAGGATACTCTCATCCATAGACTCCTCTTCCTTGACCGAAATCGGTGCTGCCGGTACTTCTTCCTGAAAGGGATCTAAGGTTAACGTGGGCGTTGTCTGCATATCCTTGAATTCCATTAGTTGCCTCCTTTAAAATCGCTGCCTGTCAGTCCTTCCTGAGCCAGCATGGTTTTCAAAACTGAAATATCTGAAGATACATCCCAGGCCGTTTCTTGAAACAGACTGTCCAGAAGCTTTTC
>CABSEO010000454.1 GCA_902476665.1 uncultured Emergencia sp. | reverse complement strand
CTGGCAGAAACAAAAGTAATATCACGATAAACAGTCCACACAGAATTGCTGCCAGAAAACCGATAAAAATTACACAGACAAAGAAAGCTGTTTCCAGCGTATTGGTATATCCTTCTTCTTCCATAGCCACATAGCGTCCTATAGGAAAAACTACGCCCATTGCAGCCATGAAAATCAGAGTTGCCCAGAAGCATTTATCTTTTCTGAGTCTCAGAAAGTTTGCCGCGAGTACCTTATTCATTTCTTTCACCTCCAATCAGAGTCAGAAAATAGCTTTCCAGACTTTCATCCCGTTCTTCGATGGAGATGATTTTGCAGTTTTCTTTCTGCAACGTCATAGCAAGATCTGAGACATTAAGTCTTGCAAAGATATCAGCCTCATTTTCAGAGATGATGTTGTACTGAATCTTCATGCCATCCAGAACTCTGGCCAAAGCAGAAACATGGGTCACTTGAATGCGGACACATTTGCGACATGCGTTCTCCAGTTCTTCAGCACTGATTTCACGTACCATACGGCCCCTGTCGATAAAGCCGTAATGAGTTGCCAGTCTGGACAACTCATCAAGAATATGGCTGGAAATGAGAATGGTAATCTGATACTGACGGTTCAGTCTCAGTATCAGTTCTCGAATCTCAATGATCCCCTGAGGATCCATGCCATTGATAGGTTCATCCAGAATAAGAAAATCAGGGTCTCCTGCAAGTGCCACAGCAATTCCCAGCCTCTGCCTCATTCCCAGAGAAAAATTTTTAGCCTTTTTCTTTCCTGTATTTTCCAGTCCTGTCAATTGCAGAAGTTCTCTGATACCGTCATAGGAAGGAAGACCCAGTATGCGATACTGCTGTCTCAAATTATCTTCTGCCGTCAGATCCCCATAGACAGCTGGTGTTTCCACAACTGCCCCCATGCGCCGTCTGACATTTAGAATCTCTCTGTTGTCACTGGAAAAACCATAAAGACTGTATGTTCCGCTGTCCGGCATCTGCAATCCGCAGATAATACGCAACGCAGTTGTCTTGCCTGCTCCGTTTCTGCCTACAAAGCCGTAGATAGCTCCCTTCGGAACGTGCATGGATAAACCGTCCAGTGCCTTAAAACCTCTGTAGGATTTTGACAGGCTGTTCGTAGTTAAAGCAAATTCCATATGTCAAATACCTCCTTTTCCTTCATACTTTTCACTTTGAAAAGCATGTTCAGTCTAAAGGAAAAAAGTTAAGACTGGGGTAAAGAAAAGAGTAAAGATTTGGTAAAGATTTTTACATATCCGTAAAAAGCCCATTATTTTCCACGAGAAAGGTCATCCTGATTGACTTTCTGCAAAATCCGGTTTCTTAAGCTTGAATCCGATTCCCCATACTGCCTGAATATATTCACAGCCACAGACATTTTTCAGCTTTCTCCTCAAATTACTGACATGAATTTTCAGCGATGCTTCTGTACAGTCCGGAGTATCTTGGCTGATCCTGTCCAGTATCACTGATTTAGATAAAACCTGCTCCGGATTTCGCATCAGCAGTTTCAGAATGGCAAATTCAGTCTTCGTCAGTCTGACAGGGGTTTCTCCGACTGTCACCCTCCTTGAAGTTTCATACAGCGCCAGGTCTCCGAAACGCAGCACCTGCCGTCTGCCGTACTTAGGTTCTCTCAGCTGTACCTCGATTCTGGCAAGAAGTTCCCTGATTTCAAAAGGCTTTGTCACGTAGTCAGCCGCACCGCCGAGAAGCAGCCTTACCTTGTTGTCCACATCAACTTTGG
>CABSEO010000453.1 GCA_902476665.1 uncultured Emergencia sp. | reverse complement strand
CACCATGCGTTCTACCAGATTCCGCAGCTCCCGTACATTGCCCGGCCAGTCATATTTCTGCAATGTGCTTACAATTTCCCGGCTCATCTGAGGCAGCGGCTTATTCATCTCCTTTGCATAAAGACGCAGAAAGTTTTCCAGAAGGGCAGGAATATCCTCAAGTCTCTGTCTCAGTGGCGGAATCTCGATAGGAATAATATTAATCCGGTAATACAGGTCCTTTCGGAATCGGTTTTCTTCCACCTCTTTCTTCAGATTCCTGTTCGTTGCTGCAATGAATCTGAAATCACTTTTTATGGTTTCGTTTCCGCCTACTCTCTCGAAAGTCTTTTCCTGCAGAACTCTCAGCAGCCTGGTCTGCATATTCAGGCTCATCTCTCCAATCTCGTCAAAGAAAATGGTACCACCGTCTGCAATCTCAAAACGCCCCTTTTTCTGTCTTTCCGCCCCAGTATAGGCACCCTTTTCACTGCCGAAAAGTTCACTTTCTATCAGATTCTCATTGAGGGCACCACAGTTTACGCAGACAAAAGGCTTGTCTGCGCGACCGCTGCATCGGTGAATCATGTTCGCCAGAATCTCCTTTCCGGTTCCGGTCTCCCCTGTAATGAGCACAGCAGAATCGGTTTTCCCCATCAGGCGCGCTTTCTGCCTCAGTTCCTCTGCCGCTGCCGAAATTCCGATAAAATCTCTCCCCTCAGACAGAGCCGCAAGCTGATCTTTCAATGTCTCATTTTCCACTTTCACAACGGATAGTTCCGCCGCCTTTCTGATATTAGAAAGCAGTTCTTCTACATCGGCAGGTTTGACAAGATAAGAAAAAGCTCCCTCTTTGACAGCCTCCACAGCTCCTGAGATAGATCCTTCTGCAGTCAGCATGATTACTTCCGTAAATGCCGATTTCTGCTTGATTTGCCTGAGCAGCTGCATCCCGTTCATTTTCGGCATAATGATATCAGATACGACAACCGCTACCTGCGTATTCTCCATTACCTCCAGGGCCTTCTGCCCATTTTCACAGGAAATCACATCAAAGCCATTGAGCTCAAATATTTTTTCATATACCTCCAGCAGTTCTCTGTCATCATCGACCAGCATCACTTGTGTCACAGTCTTTTACCTCCTTTCTGTTTTCAGGAATGGAAATTACAAACTCTGTTCCTCCGCCGTCAGCATCCTCCAGTTCGATACATCCTTCCAGAGTATCCACCAGACGTTTGGTAATCCAAAGCCCTATCCCAGTTCCCTCTGCCTTGGTAGTAAGAAAAGGTTCAAATATTTTTTCTTTAGGAGACACTTTTATTCCTTCTCCATTGTCTCTGATTCTGAAAACTGCATTATCACCCTTTCTGCAACAGACAATCGCTATTTTTCCGTCACTGCCGACCGCCTGAATTGCATTGCTGATGACATTCTGCAAAATCACTTTCAGCGCCTCTCTTCCTGCAGAATGAATATAGCAGTCTGCATCAATTTCCTTTGTCACGGTAATCCCTTTCCCGATAATTTCTTTTTTAGAAAGCAGAAGAATCTGATTGATCAACGTTCCCAGATGGATCAGCTCACTGCCATTTTTATCCCTGGCGGAAAAGTCAAGGAGAGTAGTAATCAGATTCTCTGCTTCATTTACGGCCTTCTGAATTGTATCCACTTCTCCCGGCCCTCTGGTGTCTGTCACTTTCAGAATGTACGCCGCTCCCTTGATTCTGGCCAGAATGTTTTTTAATTCATGGACAAGTGCAGCTGCAAGCTGCCCGACGCC
>CABSEO010000452.1 GCA_902476665.1 uncultured Emergencia sp. | reverse complement strand
CGCAGCCCCTTTTCCGCGTCAGCCGGAACCAAGGTGTAACACACTAGACTTTGCAAGCAAAGTCGTGTGCCAACGAGCGTTCCGCCGCTCTTTGGATTCTTCCCGGCAGGGCACTGGAAAATGGGGTGCCCTGATGCAGAGGCTCCGTCTTGACTGCGTGGGAAAATATCTGGGCACACGTCCAATCATAATTGGAAATACTGCACAAATGTGTTATACTCAGACAAGGAATTATACTAGAATCATAGGAAGATTAGTATATGGTCCGCTTTTTGGGATGAGAAGTGCGTTACAATAAAAAACACCGACGGAGGAAGTCGATATGCCTGAGAAAAAAGTTGTTGATGTCATGTGGGATGACAGTCCGGTGGATGTATCTGCCGAAGTGAATTTTATCTGGTCCATTGCAAATAAACTGCGCGGACCGTATCGCAGCGACAAATATAAGGATGTTATCATTCCGATGACAATCATCCGTCGCTTTGAGTGTGCCCTTGCACCTACCAAGCAGAAGGTAGTCGATCAGTTCAAAGCAAATCCGAATTTTCCGGCAAAAGCGATGTATCGAATCTCCGGTTTTCAGTTCTATAACACCAGCGAATTTGACCTCGCAGAGCTTGTAAATGACGCAGACCATATTGCCGCCAATTTCAAGAGTTATCTGCAGGGATTTTCTGCGAATGTGCTGGAAATTTTGATGTCCAAGGAGCGCGGTTTGAACTTCGGAGAAGAAATCGACAAGATGGATAAAAACAACCGGCTGCTCTCTGTCGTTAAAGCATTTTCTGAACTTGACCTTGATCCTCGCACCATCGACAATGTGAAGATGGGGTATATTTTTGAAGATCTGATTCGCAAATTTTCTGAAAACGCTGAGGCTGGCGATCACTACACTGGACGAGATATCATCAAGCTGATGGTCAATATTCTTCTTGCTGAAGGGTGCGATGATATCTTCGATGACGGTAAGGTCATCACAATATTGGATCAGGCTTGTGGTACGGGTGGTATGCTGTCCACCGGCTTTAATTTTATTAAGCGCTATAATCCCACGGCTGATGTGCGCCTGTTCGGGCAGGAAATCAACCCGGAGTCCTACGCCATGTGCCTTGCTGAAATGCTCATCAAGGGACAGAATGCCGAAAATATCTGCTATCAGGACACCATGAAAGCAGACCGCTTTAAAGGCACGAAAATGCGTTTTGTGCTGGAAAATCCTCCTTTTGGCACCGCTTGGGGCGGTAAAGATGCGGCTGAAGGCGTGGAAGATGCCGTCAATGCAGAATATCAGAAAGGTTTTGACGGCCGCTGGGGCGCAGGACTGCCCGGTTCCGGCGATATGCAGATGCTGTTCCTTCAGTCTGCCATTGATAAGATGGACGATAACCTTGGCCGTGCTGCCATTATTGAAAACGGCAGTCCTCTTTTCTCCGGTGGCGTAGCGTCCGGTGAGAGCCAGATCCGCCGCTGGATGCTGGAAAGCGATCTGATTGAGGCGATTATTGCGCTGCCTACTGACCTGTTTTATAACACCGGCATTGCTACATATATCTGGGTTCTCTCCAAGAACAAGCGCCCGGAGCGCAAGGGCAAAATTCAGCTGATTGATGCTTCTGCGTTCTTCAAAAAACTGCGGAAAGCACTGGGTGATAAGAAAAATGAAATTTCTCCTGAGGATCGCAGCGCCATTACAAAGCTGTATGCAGACTTTGCAGAGAATGAATATTGCAAGATTTACCCTAACGAGGAGTTTATTTATCGTGA
>CABSEO010000451.1 GCA_902476665.1 uncultured Emergencia sp. | reverse complement strand
AACTGGCAGAAGAAATCAACAAAGTCCGTGATGGTGTGGAGAAAGCTGTGGATAATCAGATGAAGAGTGAACGTCTGAAAACAGACTTGATCACAAACGTGTCTCACGATATTAAGACACCGTTAACTTCCATTATCAACTATGTGGATATTTTGAAAAGAGAAAATATTCAGGATGAGCGGATTGCCGGTTACATTGAAATTTTAAACAGAAAGGCACTGCGTCTGAAACAGTTGACAGAGGATCTGGTGGAAGCTTCTAAAATCAGTTCCGGAAACATTACGCTGACTATGCAGGAAATCAACCTGAAGCAGCTGATCAAGCAGACAAACGGTGAATTTGAAGAAAAATTTGCTGCAAAAAATCTGAATCTGATCTGTGATCTGCCGGAGGAGCAGATGCTGATTCGGGCAGATGGCCGCCGGATGTTCCGCGTTATTGAAAATCTCTACAACAATGCAGCAAAATATGCGATGCCCGGAACGAGAGTTTATGTAACTGGAAGTGTGGAAGGCGATACCGTTGTATTTTACATGAAAAATGTGTCCGAGAGTCCGTTAAACTTCAAAGCAGATGAACTGCTGGAGCGTTTTGTACGGGGAGATGTCTCACGAAGTACCGAGGGCAGCGGTCTGGGCCTTGAGATCGCCCGTAACCTGACAGTAATGCAGGACGGAACATTTGATCTGTACCTGGATGGGGATCTGTTTAAAGTAACGATCACATTTAAGAAGATCAGCAAAGCAGAGCCGGGACCGAAGAACAAACAGACAGAAGTATAACAAACATAGTATAGAAAGACCTGCATATTTTCTGTTCAGGATGTAAGGAACGTATAGGGGACTTTCTTATTCTGTGAAATTATGTCGAAATTTTACGATGAGATTTTCTTGAGAACTGTCATGATTGTGCTACAATCATTGTAACAGTAATAAAGGAGGATTCTATCGTGAAAAAAGTACGATACATGATTTCAGATGCGGCGAATATGATGCAGGTAGAGTCGCATGTGTTACGTTACTGGGAAGAGGAACTGGAGCTGGATGTCCCCCGCAATGAGATGGGACACCGTTACTATACTGAAGAAAATATGCAGCAGTTTAGACAGATCAAGAAATGGAAGGAAGAAGGATATCAGCTGAAGGCCATTAAGATGATGCTTCACAATGAAAATCCGAATCTGGAAGAAGCGAAACAGCAGGAGCACACCACTACTATGTCCGGTGAGACAGAATCTGAGCCGGAAAAGGACGGACAGCAGATGCATGTTGCAGTTTCACATACCAATGCGGCACCGGCAGGGCTGACAAAGCTGGAGCAGTTTCAGTTGATGATGAACGATATCGTGCGAAATGCCATCGCAGAAAACAATCAGGCATTGGGACAGGCTGTATCTGAGCATGTCGGAGAGAAAGTGATCAAAGAGATGAATTATCTGATGCAGGAACAGGAGGAGCAGGAAGAAGAGCGGTTCCGGAAACTGGATGAAGCAATCCGCAGCAGACAGATGAGTCGAAAAGAAAAAAAGCAAAAAGAGAAATTGTCCAGAAGAAAGGAAAAAGCCGGGAAACGACACTTTAGGACAAAAGAAAGTACAGTTTAGAAAAGATAATTTTACTCTGCTTAAAACGAAAAATAGTGTAGCAGCAAAATCGGAGAATTTTTCCACATCCGGTGATCGTGGAGAAATTCTCCGATTTCATCTCAGTCTGAGTTGAGACTCCCACTTCTATAAGGTGAGTAATAACAAATCTTTCTCAGTGGGAGTT
>CABSEO010000450.1 GCA_902476665.1 uncultured Emergencia sp. | reverse complement strand
GACACTACTCCACTCTCTTCAGCATAGACTTCTTCCTGAGTGGCCACATTATAAAAACTTTCCGCTCTGAAAAAATATCCCCATCTCGCAAGTCTGCAGCCCTTGCCAAGAACAATAGCGCCCTCCAGCTCTGAATGAGAATCATAAGTGGAAAAAGAATAGTTTCTGGTTCCTCCTTCAGGATTAAATCCATAAGAAACAGCCGCAGCTTCAAGCAAAGTGGATTTTCCACTGCCATTCTCACCTGCAAAGAACGTGATAGGACGAGAAAATTCTATCTGTTTCATCAGACGGATTGCCGGAATCTGCCTTAAATAGCTGTCTTTTTCAACTTTATTCCAGTCGATTCTCATGGTTTGAATATATAAATCGTTCATTTACAATCTTTATCCTGTTCCTCTACCTTAAGGTTAAATCACACTTTGCCAAAACAGGCGGTTATCCTGAAAGGTTCCATCAATTTCGTCTCTGTCCTTCAGCCAGGACAGATAAGATCGTACAGTGCTCCCAACAAGAACATACTGCTCAAAATTCATTTCCAGAGTATACTCGTCAAACAATCTTTTTAATAACGTCTCAAAACTCATAGGCTCTTTCAGTAAAATCTGGATCTTTTCAGCTATCTCATAAACCTTCTGACGATTAATCTTCACCAGTTCTGTCACATCTGCGCATACCTCGGCATGAGCCGGCACAAATACAGATGCTTCCAGTCCTTCTATATAGTCCAGTGTTTTCAGATAAGCCTCCACATCGTAAATAAAAGATATCTGATATTTTTCAAGCGTCATTTTACTGCTGACACAATCTGCCAGGAATACCACATCATCAGAAGTTCTCACGCCAATCATATCAAAAAAATGGCCGGGCAGCTCGAGCACAGAAAGTTCCTTAGGAAACTCTTCATCGTTAAATTCACAGACCTCACTTTCCTGCGCCATCAGAAACTTGTGGCGCAAATCCCTGCACGGATAGCCACCGTACAAAAAAGCCGGTTCTAGGATGGTATGCCTTGTAAATGCAGCTTCTATGCCCTTGGCAAAAATTCTGCAGCCAGTCTGCCCCTGCAGATAGCGATTGCCTCCAATATGATCAGCATTAGAATGGGTATTAATGATTCCTTTCAGTTTCCAGGCGTTTTGATCCAGTATCTTACGTATTTTACGTCCTGCGTCTTTGTCGCTGCCGCTGTCTATGAGATATACATTATTATCATCTACCCTGTAAATACCTATCTTGGCCGGACAGTTTATATAATAGGTTCTTTCTCCTATCTGATTCAATTCATACATATCCTGCTGTGACACCTCTTTCTGATAAATTCGAACCGTACACACAAAAGGCTGAGACACCTGCCTTACTCCCGGTAAGTTCTTTCAGAGTCTGCAGACTGTCTCAAGTTCAGTATAACGTAAAAACTTTTCCTTGACTATCATTTTATAACAAAATGATCCTTTTCGCTATCACCTTTTCCATATATAATAGAAGCAAAGGTAATGCATTACAGATTCAAATTACCGGAGGCCTGAATGAGCAAGTATTTTGATGAAATTTATCGGTTGGTATCACAAATCCCCTGCGGCAAAGTATCCTCTTACGGGCAGATTGCCCGTGTCCTGGGATTTCCACGCTCTGCCAGAATCGTGGGCTGGGCTATGCACAGCTGCCCTGAAAACCTTCCCTGGCATCGGGTTGTCAGAAGTGACGGATCTATTTCTTCGGGGGTTATGCAGGAGCTCTGCAGAGATCTTCTAAAGAGCGAAGGTGTCCGGTTTCTGAAGGATGGCC
>CABSEO010000449.1 GCA_902476665.1 uncultured Emergencia sp. | reverse complement strand
TGGATCCTGAAGTTGCAAAAGGTATCACTTTTTTGCCTTTCAAATCATACTGTTCAAGGAAGGTGTTAATAATAGTGGGTGCAACATACCACCAGATCGGAAATCCCACAAAAATCTTATCGTACTGTTCCATATTTTCAACCCCGTTAGCAATCTCGGGACGGAAGGTTTTATCTTTCATTTCGATACTGCTACGGCTCTTGCTGTTGTTCCAGTCCAGATCCGCATCACTGTATGGAGTCTGCGGAATAATTTCATGAAGTTCTGCACCGATAGATTCTGCCAAACGTTTTGCCAGTGCCGCTGTAACTCCGCTGGCAGAAAAGTATGCCACTAAAGTTTTACTCATAATTTCATCCTCCTTACTCTCTGCAATTCATCATCTTCTACAGCAGAAAACTGCAGGTCTGCAGCTTTCTGCAATATACCTACAGTTTAATACAAACCTTCTCAAAAGTAAAATGCCTGTGATGAGTACTTTATTATTCATATTTCGCATATCCGGTTTCATCAGCGTCTATAAGCAGAAAGTTTCCAACACTTCAGTACATCTTTACACCTGCAGCGCTTTATGTCTCTCACCGATAACCATAAAGCTGCCCATGGAAGTTGCGCAAAGTTTTCCCGTCTCTCTGTCAAATGCTTTTCCCATGCCTCTGACCATACGTCTCCCTACACTGGTAAAATCAATGTGGAACAGGAATTCTTTTCCGTTAAAAGGCTTTAAAAAGCTGACGGAAAGTTCTGTTGTCGTCACATTTTTTTCAGTCAGAGCAACAGCGCCCATGCCGGTAGCTGTATCAAACAGGCTGCAGATGATGCCGCCATGTACACCTCCTGAAGGATTTTTGCACCATTCGTCGGATACAAACAGGAAATCCGCCCATCCCTCTTCTCTGCTGCAGTCAAGCAGCTTAAGGCCAAGTCGGTAATTGACTCTTTCCGGCTGAAGCTCACTGCTTCTGATCAGATCTTCCAGATTTTTTGCAAACTCTTTATCATTCAAAGTTTTCGTCGTCCTTTCCAGTCTCATATTCCATCCCTTCCGATATATAGGCAGGATAAATTGCAGATTCATGATCGCCACTTAATATTCTACCATTGCAGACTGCCTTGTCAATATTGGCAGATTAGGTTTCATCATGTTTTCAGCCGTTGCAAATATTAAAGATTTTATAGTATTTCTCGAATCTTGTCCACCAGCTCCAAATCTGCCTCCAGCCAGTTCACGCTGTCCAGCTCATTTTTGGTCAGCCATTTTGCCGCCTCATGTTCTTTCAAAACTAGATTTCCTGACTGAATTTCGGCCCAAAAGCAATCCATCGACAGATGGAAGGAAGGATAATCGTACTCGATGCACTGTATCAGCTCTCCCACAGAAACCGACACTTCCAGTTCCTCCTGAATTTCTCTGATCAAAGCCTCTTCTGGAGTCTCCCCTTCCTCTATTTTGCCCCCAGGAAACTCCCATCCTCCTTTGAATTCACCATAGCCTCTCTGTGTCGCAAAAATTCTCTCCTTGTCCCGTATCACAGCCGCAACTACCTTTACAGTTTTCATAAGTCAATCCTTTCTGTCTCAATTTCATCCGCTTAATCCACAAAATATCGATAAATATCTTCTCGCACCGGTGTTTCTAGAATCCATTCTATCTCTACTGCACTCTTATCGGTATTCGGCATGCAAAACTCTTCTGCTCTGCCGGAGGAATTCATCTTGCCCAGATAATAGAATTCCTTAGAAATTTTATCATCCTTATTCTTTCGTACAAATAAATGAACACTAATCCCTCGTTCTTTT
>CABSEO010000448.1 GCA_902476665.1 uncultured Emergencia sp. | reverse complement strand
CCGTCTGGATTGGCTTTTCCTTTCTTTTTGTTCCCTTTAATTAGCCATGAACTGATTGAAACCATTGGAAATTTTATAACAGAATAGGGGAGTTAAGATGAGAGATGATATGGCGAAAGCTTTGATGGATGAACTTCTTCCTGAAGATCCTGAAGAAGCAAAAAAAGTATTACAGGAATATGATGTGCTGATGATGCGCTATGATTCAGCGATCCGAGAGGTTAGGACAAAACTTCAGATTCTCAACGATGAGCTTTCACTGTCGCAGCAGAGTCCGATCTCTTCGATTAACGCTCGAAGAAAAAAAACCTACAGCATTCTGGAAAAACTGCAGCGTCAGGGAGACCCCATTTCCCTGAAGTCCATTGAGGAGAATCTCAATGATGTGGCAGGGATCCGCGTTATCTGTTCTTTTCTTGACGATATTTACAATGTTGCGGACATGCTGAAACGACAGGATGATTTAAAGGTCATTCAGATTAAAGACTACATAAAAAATCCAAAGCCTAACGGATACAGAAGTTACCACATGATTGTGGAAGTACCTGTTTTCTTCTCTAATGAAACAAGGCCGATGCGCGTGGAAATTCAGATTCGAACTGTTGCCATGGATTTCTGGGCTACCCTTGAGCATCAGATCAAATATAAACAGGATATTCCTAATCAGGATGAAATCATTGAGGAATTGAAACAGTGCGCTGATACTATTTCAGAAACAGATGAAAGAATGCTGTGGATTCGGGAAAAGGCTAAAATTTAGGAGACAGAAACAAAAAAAGAGAAAACCGAGGGAGACCGCAGCCGGCTCACAGGCGAAAGGAGAAAGCTGAGGATATGATAGGAATTGGAATTGACACAGGCGGAACATGTACAGATGCTGTGATGATAGATACTCGTGATAAACGGGTGTTATCTTATGGGAAAACGCTGACTACTAAGAGGGATTTGAAAGAAGGCATTCTCAACGCCTTAAACAGTCTGGATCAGGATCTTGTCAAGAAGGCGGAGTTTCTGTCTCTGTCTACGACTCTGGCCACCAATGCATGTGTCGAAGGAAAGGGCGGACGGGCGAAACTGGTTTTTATCGGTGTAAAAAGAGCTTTTGTGGAAAAAATGCAGGATGTTTATGGGCTTCCTTCCGCTGATGAAATTTATTTTCTGAATGGAGATCCTGCAAGAAAAAGTGGTGAGGAAAATCTGCCTGACTGGGAAACTTTCCGAAAGGATGTAAGGGAGAGTTTTCGGGATTTTGACAGTGTAGCAGTGGTTCAGATCAACCCGAAATATAATGACGGACAGTATGAAAAAGAAGCGGAAACCATCATCAGAGAAGAACTGGAAATCCCCTGTGTACGCGGGTATGAACTTTATCAGGAGATTAATGTACAAAAGAGAGGGGCTACCGCTTTGCTCAATGCAAGATTGTTGCCTGTAATGAAAGACTTTTTTGATTCCATCGATCGCTCTCTTCATGAACTGGGAATTTCTCCGAAGATTCAGGTGGTAAAGAGTGACGGCTCCATTATGGATAAGGATTACGCCATGCAGCGTCCTGTAGAAACTCTGCTGTGCGGTCCTGCAGCCAGCATTATCGGAGCGATGGAGCTTGCAGAAAACAGAGATGGTCTCATTGTAGATATCGGCGGTACCACCAGTGACGTTGCACTGGTGAAAAATGGTGTTCCTGTAGCTTCAGAAGGAGGAATTTCCATAGGACCATGGAAAACCATGGTAAAGGGTGTCACCATTGATACTTTTGCTTTAGGAGGCGACAGTGGAATTTACTGTGAAGAAAATGAGATTCTTCTGGGAACCCGTCGAGTTATGCCTCTTTGTA
>CABSEO010000447.1 GCA_902476665.1 uncultured Emergencia sp. | reverse complement strand
TGATGCCTGCACCCACCAGAACTCCCAGAAAACGATTGGCGGTCAGCTTTTCCAGAATCTGCTTCATTCTGTTACCGGCTGCAGCCTCCAGACCGTTGCTCATCATCTGCATACCATAAAGAAATAATGCCAGCCCTCCAAGAAGGCTGAAAAAATCTGTAATTTTCACTTTTTTCCTCCACAGTTATTTTCTTATATTTTACTTTTTCTTAACTACTCTCTTACTTTTATACCTTTTCTTTTAGAATCCCGCAATAACCTACAGTAAAATTTAACATATTTTACATAGATTTAACATTTATTTTTACACAAAGAAAAGGCCACAGAACCCTTTTTTGGTATTCCTGTGCCCTTTTCTGTTCAAAAGCATCTATCAAAAATCAGTCTGCAATTTTTGTTGAGCGGATGATTTTCCTGATAGGAAGTACGCAGGACGGAGATACGGAAAGCTCGTCCACTCCCATTTTCAGGAACGTCTCTGTCAAAGTAGTATCTGCACCCAGTTCGCCGCAGATACCTACCCAGCAGTTCTCCCTGTGACCATTTTCCACTGTCATCTGAATCATGCGAAGGACCGCCTCATGATGGGAGTCGTAGATGTTGTCCAGTTTCGCATTCTGTCTGTCTATGGCAAGAGTATACTGAGTCAGATCATTGGTTCCGATGCTGAAAAAGTCTACTTCTTTTGCAAGAAGATCGCTGATCATACCAGCCGCAGGTGTTTCTATCATGATACCCTGCTCAAATTCACCGTAAGGAATGCCGCTGTCATCAAATTCTTTTTTCAGCTCTTCCACAATTTTCTTGATCTGGCGCACTTCATCTACGGAGATGATCATGGGATACATCACACCCAGATTCCCATATGCACTTGCCCTCAAAAGGGCTCTCAGCTGGGTCCTGAATATTTCCTGACGGTCCAGGCAGATTCGGATTGCCCGGTATCCCATAGCCGGATTATCTTCTTTGTCCAGATGAAAATAGTCCACCTGCTTATCTGCACCGATATCTAATGTACGGATGATCACCTTTTTGCCCGCCATGGTCTCTGCAGCAGTCTTATATGCCTGGAACTGTTCTTCCTCGGAAGGATAATCCTTCTTTTCCAGATAAAGGAATTCGCTTCTGAACAGCCCGATTCCGTCTGCGTCATTTGCAAGTACTTTTGCCATATCTCCTACACTTCCGATATTGGCAAACAGCTTGATATGCTTTCCGTCCAGGGTTACATCTTCTTTTCCTTTTAATTCCTGAAGGAGCTCTCTCTGCCTTAATTCTTCCTGTTTCTTTGCCTCATACTCTCTCAGCACTTCCGCATCCGGATCCACGATCAGTTCCCCTGTCACGCCGTCGATAATTGCTGTTTTTCCGTTCAGTTCCTCGCTGACCTGGATACCGATCAGTGCCGGAATATTCATAGTACGTGCCAGGATTGCCGTGTGCGAATTGGCAGAACCAAGCTCTGTAACAAAACCTAAAAGTTTGGACTTGTCCATCTGTACGGTTTCGCTGGGTGCCAGATCCTTCGCCGCAAGAATGACAGGCTCATCGCCCAGATCCCCGCTGCTCTGGCTTCCGTGAAGAATTCCCACAACTCTTTCTGCAATATCTTTGATATCCGCGGAACGCGCCTGAAAATATTCATCGTCCATTTCGGCGAACATTTTTGCAAAGTTGTCTCCTGTGGCTGCCACTGCATACTCTGCATTGATCTTCTGGGACTCAATCATGTTCTTGATGGAATCATTAAAATCATCGTCTTCCAGCATCATGGAATGCACCTCAAAAATCGCCGCATTGACTTCGCCTACTTCTTTCAGCGCTTTTTCATAAAGCATATGCAGCTGCTGGGCAGCAGTATTTTTTGC
>CABSEO010000446.1 GCA_902476665.1 uncultured Emergencia sp. | reverse complement strand
TTGATCCCGCCCATTTTATTCCGGTCACCGATCAGCTCTGCAAGATTACTTGCTGTAAGCAATTCCTTTGTTATCTTTTTGTATTCTGTACCGCTCTTTATAAAAATCTGATTTTTATTCATAAAATGATTCTCCTGTTTTTTTGAACTGGTTTCTTTGCAATTCAATTTTGTCATCAACAATTTTAATTTAGTCATTTTTATATATTTTGACTAAATTGAATCATAAATGACATAATTAAAATTCTTCCATCTTCTCCATAATATGTTCACTGCTTTTTATGGAAATCCCCAGGCAGCCAACGCATACAATCACCATCCCAACCGCAATCCAGGCTCTATTCCGGGCGAAGGAAAAATCCTCCACATTTCCGTTTATATGAAGCTTCTGCAGTATTTCATTACACAAAGCAATGACTGCAAAAACAGCAACGGCAAGACCTCCCATAAGAATTCTTACTCTGTCTCCGTATTTCAGTCTCAACGGCAGCATCAATGCCAGACACAATATTGCACAGTAAAAAACAGCGCCCGCACTTACCAGTAATTCCATATTAACCTTCCTATAGACCAGCATACTGATCAACAAAGAGATTACTCCAAGCACTGCAGTCAGGCCGATACAGAAAAGATATTTTTCCTTCACGTATTCTCTGCGTGTCACAGGCAGTGTCAAAAGAAATTGCATCCCGTGATCTGATGTATCATAAGAAACTGTTCCGGCTCAAAGTCCGGGTAAAATTCCTGCATAATTCTGCCCACCTGCTGCACTGTCAGGTATTCTGAAAAACCGCTGTCCGAAAAAACAGTTCCAATTTTTTGTCTGTCTTCTGCACTCAGCTCTCCCGCTTTTTTCTCAAACACTTTCACGTCTCCTGCGTCCGGCCGGATTAATCCCAGCATCAGTTTAAATGTCGTACTTTTACCGGCTCCATTTGCACCGATCAGACCAGTCACTCTGTTTTCCGGTATATGCATATCCAGTTCAAGTGTAAAATCCTCATATTCTTTCTTCACATGATCCAACTGTATTAACATTCCCCATCCTCCATTATAATCTGAAATGTTTCGCAGATTTCCTGTGCGGTCAGTCCTCCGAGCCGCGCTTTGCGCACTGCTGCCTCCAGTTCTTTTTCCAGTTCCCTTCGCCGCTCTTCCATCAGCAGTTCCTGATTCGTAGCTGCAATAAAACTGCCTTTTCCATGGACGGTTACCACCATTCCTTCCGACTCCAGACTGTCATATGCTTTTTTTACCGTAAGTGCACTGATCTTTAAGTCTCTGGACAGTGCCCGCACTGACGGAAGTGCTTCTCCCGAAACAAGCGTTCCATTGATTATTCCAGCCTTGATCTGTGCAATAATCTGCTCATAAATTGGTTCCATGGAAGTATGATTGATGATCAGGTTCATATCCATCCCTCCTTGATAAACAGTATACAACAGCATAGTACTGTTGTCAACTGTTATATACTGTTTATAATCTTATTTTAACATAAGATTACAAAAAGCCTCTCTCTATCTGCTCTTCGATAGAAAAAGGCTTTATCCTGCTTTGAAGCAATTGCTTTTTAATATTTAATTTTTCTGGTCTCACCCCTGAGGTATCTGTATTTGATATAATGAAGTAATTTTTCCTCTCCATGATCATTCAGAATACGAAGAAGTGCCTCAAGTTCTTTCTTTGTCTGCGGATGGATAAACCAGAGCTTTTCTTTACTTTTCAGGAAATAATCCAGCGGCTGGCTGTCATCATAAGCATCTCCCAGATAATTTCTGGATGCACTGATACGGTCGACCACCATCTCTGCTACATATTTTCGCGGCATCTGTGCACCCATGATCAGATGCTCGCCATCAATGGAATAATCTACCCA
>CABSEO010000445.1 GCA_902476665.1 uncultured Emergencia sp. | reverse complement strand
TCTCTCCTGACGACTTCTATCCCATAGGTATTTCTGCCAAGATAGAGGGAAGCGGAGACGGTGACAATATATCCATTCGCACTGTAGAGCGGGTTGACTTTTCCGATATGGAAACCGAGAACGGGCATATTACCGCCTCAGCCGCTATACGTCCCGAGATTCAGGATATTACAGAAGAGGAAGAAAAAGAAATCTTCAGCCAGCTGCGTTCTTCCCTCTTGAAATTCGTCCAGGGATATCAGTGGGGACTGTGGGCAAGAAGTTTTATTCTCCAGAGAAAGAATATCAATGATCTTGCATGCGCTCTTTCCGATTACCTGAATCTGAATTCAGAGGAAAAATATACCATTCTTGCGGCTGATTCCCGCAGAGAACGCTGCCAGCTTATTTCACAGGCAGTCAATGAATTCATGGAAGTGGCCAAGGTATCTGAGGAAGCCAAAGCGGCTCAGAAAGATGACCAGGAACAGCTCTACCGGGAAGCAGCCCTGAAAAAACAGATTGACTATCTTCAGAAAGAACTGGATGATATGCATCCGGAAAATGTGTCCGATGTGCGGAAATTTGAAAAGAAAATAGCCCGCTCCGGTATGAATAAGGAAGCCAAAAAAGAAGCGGAAAAGGTATTGAACCGTATGCGTCAGGAAGGAAAAGACAGCCATGAATACGGTATGCTGTACGATTATCTTGATTTTCTCACCAGTCTTTCCTGGAAAACACCCAAGGTCTCTTCCATTGACCTCCAAAAGGCGGAAGAAATCCTGGATGAGGATCACTACGGACTGAAAAAAGTAAAAGAACGCATCATCCAGCAGCTTGCCGTAATTGCTCTGAATAAAAAGCAGTATGGTTCCATTCTTCTCTTCGTGGGCGCGCCCGGCACAGGCAAGACCAGTATCGGTCAGAGTATCGCCCGGGCTCTCGGAAGAGAATACGTCCGCATCAGCCTTGGCGGTATCCGGGATGAAGCAGAGATCCGCGGTCACAGAAGGACCTACATAGGCGCCATGCCGGGACGTATCATGGAAGGCATGAAGCGCAGCGGCTCCTCCAATCCTGTTATGGTGCTGGATGAAGTAGACAAACTGGCAAAAGACTACGGCGGCGATCCGGCAAGCGCGCTTTTGGAAGTCAGTACCTTTACGGATCACTATATGAATGTTCCCTATGACTTGTCCAATGTACTTTTTGTATGTACTGCCAACTCCACAGACACCATTCCGGAACCATTGCTGAACCGCATGGAGGTAATCTCTTTTCCCGGATATACTGCTGTGGAAAAACTGCATATTGCCGAGAAGCATTTAATCCCGAAAGCCCTGAAGACTATGGGGATCGAGGAAGGACATTTAAGCCTGACAGAAGAAGCCGTGAAAAAAATAATTGCTGAATACACCATGGAATCCGGCGTGCGCGGGCTGAAAAAACAGATAGACACTCTATGCCGCAGCGCAGCCGTAAAACTGGTAAAAAAAGAGGCGGAACATCTGACTGTGACTGCTGAAAACCTCACTGACTTTCTGGGAAAAAGCCACCTGCACCATGAATTAAAACTCAAAGAAAAGACCCCCGGTGTTGTCACCGGTCTGGCATGGACTGCCGCAGGCGGAGAGATTCTCTTTATCGAAAGCAAACTGACCAGGGGAAAAGGAAATCTGCTCATCACAGGACAGTTAGGTGACGTCATGAAAGAATCCGTGCAGATTGCCCTGAGCCTGGTAAAATCTCTTTACCCGGAGGAAACCGCGGTACTGGAAAATCATGACCTGCATCTTCATGTACCTGCCGGTGCCGTACCGAAAGACGGACCTTCCGCGGGCATCACCATTGTGACTGCCCTGGCTTCTCTGGTAACAGGGAAAGCCGCAGATACAGAGTCAG
>CABSEO010000444.1 GCA_902476665.1 uncultured Emergencia sp. | reverse complement strand
TGATTTACATATAAGCTCTTCTGATTTTACCTACGAATATATATTTCGGTTTTTAACAGATTTTTGTATATTTTGTCTAGAGAAAACATTCTCTCGCCATCACATTTACAGAAAATCATATACAAACCTGCCATTTTAGAAATTTGAGCTGCTTTAAGATTTGGGACAGACATAAAAAAACCACGAAACAAGCCAAACTCCTGCTGGAATTTGTCTGCCTTCGTGGCATCCATTTCAAAAAACATCTTTGGCTCTACAGCCTAACGCCTTCTGGCGATTCAAATCTCTTCAGAGACTTTACATACATTAATAGGATAAACCATCTCCACACAAAAATCAAGTATTTCCAAATACAAGCTTTCTGCTTCTATCAGTTTGCGGATCTCCCCCTGAGCCCCTTATCTCTTTACTTCTCCCCTTCAAAACCCTTTGCCTATATACACCTGAACGGGCGGCCAATATTGCACCAAAAATGGGATTTTTTAACCATTGATGCCTGATTCTTTCAGAATACTGTCAATTTCCCGTAGCAAATCCGATAGCTCATGTTTCTGACTTCTGGCACAAACCTTTGCGTCATCTCCACACAGCAGACACTTTCTCGGGCTGCCGCCGAGAAAGTTTCTGCTGATGCTTACCAGTTTCCCATCAGAATAAGTCAGAACATCCATATCAAAGATCCTGCCCAGTCGGGAAGATTCCTCGATTTCTACAGTCAGCGCTTTAACCATTTCCGGATTCACCCGGCTATCCAAAGCCACATAGCCTTCCGGCCCTGTGACCAGAAAGCGAATTTCACGATGCAGCACCTGCTCCGGAGAAACAGCTTCCTCCAGTTTCTGCAGGAGACGCTTCATACCGCACTCCATGGCACTGCGGTAGAGGGCACTGTCCTTTACAGGTCCCGGAATATTCAAAGTTACAGAAACAAGAACTCCGTCAAATTCTGCAATCAACTCTTTCTGATGATGAACACGGTTCTCTCTGGACTCCAATAGTTCTGTCAAAGTGACTTTTTTATCTTTCACTGCTGTTCCTCCAATGTCTCAACTTATTGCAAGGGATTCTGCTCAAAACACATTTCTAACCGTTCCCTCACTTCCTGCCGTAAAATATAATCAAGAGAAGTCTGTGGAAGCAGGTTTTTCAGAACAGTCAGCTGTACATCTGCAGTTCCACTCTGAAGACCTTTTAAAGTTCCTTCCTGTTCCCACAACTCTCTCAGAATCTTTCGCACCCTTGAGGCACTGATAACATGTCCTCCTTCTTCCAGTCTGGGAATTTCAGTCACAGTAATATCATGACCGGGCAAACGCGCCTTCAAGGTTTCATTATACACCGCCGTCACTTCTGAAAGTGGCTCTGTTCCCAGAAAACGCTCATCTACCACAAGAGGAGGCGCAATGCACATGGCAAACAATTCACAGTCCATGGCAGCATGAGCCTTTGACAGATTTTCTTCCTGTGTAAAATAGCTGGGAAAGGTCAGGGTGGATACAGCATAACGCCCGCCGGGAATTACCGTAACATTTTTCAGATCCGCTGTGCCTTCCTGGAGCATAGTGAACCGATCTTCAAAGGAGAATAAAGACAAATCCTCTTCTACAGCCAGAATATATACATGTTTTTTTCTCGAGGCTGCGTATTCAATAAGATATCGGTGACCGAGAGTAAAAGGATTGCAATTCATCACCAGAGCGCCAGAGTTCTCTCCTGATGAGACGGCTGTCTTTCTTCTTATTTCTGACAGCATCCTCATGTATCCGGCCACGCTTTCGCTTCCCCACTCCAGCAGTGCGGCATAAGGTCTGGCTTTAGCCACCAGACGGAACCCCAGACCTGTAAACAGCTGTGCCTTTTCTGCCTTGGTAAACAAGTAAA
>CABSEO010000443.1 GCA_902476665.1 uncultured Emergencia sp. | reverse complement strand
GGCAGGAATGCAGCTGGATAAAACTGTAGCACTGATCACTGACGGACGCTTCAGGGGGGCCAGCCGTGGTGCATCTATCGGTCATGTATGCCCTGAAGCTGCCAGCGGCGGAAATATTGCTCTGCTGAAAGAAGGAGATATTATCGAAATTGATATCCCGGGAGCCAGCATCAATGCAAAAGTCAGTGATGAGGAATTTGCAGAGAGACGCAGAAATTTTGTGCCTAGAGAACCGAATATCAAGAGCGGCTGGCTGTACAGATATTCCAAGATGGTGGCACCTTCCAACAGAGGCGCGGTTATGATGGAAGATTAGATCGGCACACTTTCAGGAAAGGAAAAAAATATGCTGACATTAGAATCATTTGAGCAGGCGGCAGAAATTGTACAGAGAGCTGCCGACCAGACAAAACTGACGTACAGTGACTTCCTCAGCCAGCAGTGCGGAAACAAAGTATATCTGAAACCTGAGAATATGCAGGTAACCGGGGCATACAAGATCAGGGGTGCCTATTATAAAATCAGTACTCTTACAGAAGAGGAACGGGCGAGAGGTCTGATTACTGCATCCGCAGGAAATCATGCACAGGGTGTGGCCTATGCGGCAAAGGCTTATGGATGTAAGGCTGTCATCGTTATGCCGACCACAACACCGCTTATGAAGGTGAACAGAACCAAGAGCTATGGTGCGGAAGTTGTTCTCTATGGTGATGTATATGATGAAGCTGCAGCTCATGCCCAGAAACTGGCAGAGTAACATGGTTATACTTTTATCCATCCTTTTGATGATCCTGTGGTTGCAACAGGACAGGGAACCATCGCTATGGAAATCATCAAAGAGTTGCCATTGGTGGACTATATTCTTGTTCCAGTAGGAGGAGGCGGACTTGCCACGGGTGTATCTACTCTGGCGAAAATGCTGAATCCGAAGATCAAAGTTATCGCAGTAGAACCTGCAGGGGCAAATTGTCTGCAGGCGTCTCTCAAGGCGGGGAAACCTGTCACCTTACCAAAGATTAACACCATTGCAGACGGTACCGCAGTAAAAACACCGGGAATTAATATTTTCCCTTATCTGCAGGAGAACATTGACGATATCATTACGGTAGAAGATGATGAGCTGGTGGTGGCGTTTCTTGACATGGTGGAAAATCATAAGATGATTGTAGAAAATTCCGGGCTTTTGACTGTTGCTGCCTTAAAACATCTTGATGTAAAGGGGAAAAAGGTTGTCTGCATTTTAAGCGGCGGAAATATGGATATCATCACAATGTCTTCAGTAGTGCAGCACGGACTGATTCAAAGAGAGAGAATCTTTACAGTTTCTACTCTGCTGCCTGACAAGCCGGGCGAACTGGTGAATGTGGCTTCTATTATCGCAAGAGAGCAGGGCAATGTTATCAGACTGGATCACAATCAGTTTGTCAGCACTAACAGAAATGCGGCTGTTGAGCTGAAAATTACTATTGAAGCCTTCGGACCTGATCATAAAAAGAAGATCATCGATGCACTTTCTGCAGGCGGGTATAATCCGAAAGTTATCAGTGTATTGATGTAAGAAAAAAGAGGGGGCGCTGCAGAATAGATGAATTACTCATCTATTCTGCAGCGCCCCCCCTTTTTGTGCGTTCTAAGAAGAAAGGCGTGCTTTGTATTCATATCTTTCCACAGGTCAGAGTCCTGAATCGTCCGCAGGGCTTTTTATCTGAAATAATCGTAACGATTTTTTCTAATCCGTATACTTCATTTATACTGAAAATGATAATTCCGGTTAACTGTTTCAGACAGCATAAAGTAATGCTTTCAATTAATCTCTGAACTGGTACTGATACAGATCTGCATACAGGCCGCCTGCCCTGATCAGTTCTTCATGGCTTCCGCGTTCAGCAA
>CABSEO010000442.1 GCA_902476665.1 uncultured Emergencia sp. | reverse complement strand
GGCACCCTTTCTGGCAATCCGGTGGCAGTGGCAGCGGGAACAGCGATGTTGAAATTATTGATGGAAGATAGGACTGTGTATGAGCGCCTGGAAGAAAAATCTGCAGGAATTGAGCATGCTTTTAAGTCTGCTGTGGAAAAATATCATGTAAAGGCTCAGGTCAACAGAGTCGGCTCACTGATGAGCATTTTCTTTACAGATAAACCGGTGAAGAGCTTTGATGATGTCCGGACATCAAATCTGGCACAGTTTACACAGTATTTTAGAGTGATGAAAGCGCATGGCATGTATATTGCACCGTCTCAGTATGAAGCTTTTTTTGTCAATGATGCTTTGTCAGAAGCGGATTTGCAAAAGACAGAAAGTGCCATTGATGCAGCTTTGTCTCAGCCATTTGATCAATGCTGATTATCAGATAATAAGTGAAATACACGTTAGGTGTGCTTCACTTGTTTGGAGTTCAAAAGAAAGAACAGGTATAATTTATGAAAAGAATATTGTTGATGGTGCTGAAGCTTCTTGGACATGTGCCGGCCTGGTTCTGGCGTATTTGTTCTTTTGCGAAGGATACAGAGGAACAGCGGTACAGCATAGAGGAAAAATATAACTATATCCGGGAAATTGCCATCAAAGCCAACAAAGCAGGAAGAGTGGCCATTGTCAGCAGCGGAGAGGAGAATCTGCCGGAAGAAGACGGTTATATTCTCTATCCGAATCATCAGGGAATGTTTGATGTGCTGGCTTTTCTTGAAACGATGAAGCGGCCTTTTTCTCTGGTGTTTAAACAGGAAGTGAAGGATATTATTCTGTTAAAGCAGATCAGAGAGGCACTTCACTATATTCCTATGGATCGAAGTGATATGAAACAGTCCATGAAGGTGATTCTGGAAGCTTCCAACCGGGTGAAAGCAGGAGAGAACTTTTTGATTTTTGCGGAGGGAACGAGGAGCCGGAATGGCAATGAAACCCTTCCTTTTAAGGCGGGCGCCTTTAAGGCGGCCACAAGGGCGAAAGCACCGATTGTTCCGGTGGCACTGCTTGACAGTTATGCACCCTTTGACAGAAGTACCACAGAGCCTGTAACTGTGCAGATCCATTATATGAAACCGATGTATTATGAGGAATATGCCGGTATGAAGACAACGGAGATTGCATTGGAAGTGGAGAAGCGGATCAGAGAAGAAATTCATAAGCGTATGAAGGCAGAGTAGTTGTTCAGAGTCGGACATAAGTGTATACAATGATATCTGGCTCTGAATAAAAAAACAGTGCAGCTAAAAGCTGCACTGTTAAAAAATCAATTTTTAATTGTTGATGAAATTCTGTTCAGATTACATCAAACCGACAACAACGAACATTACACAAACGATGATACCTGATAAGATAAGGTCAACAACACAGAATCCCATGATATCTCTTGCGCCAAGACCTGCGATACCAAGAGCTGGCAGAGCCCAGAATGGCTGAAGAAGGTTTGTCCAAGCATCGCCCCAGGCAATAGCCATACAGGAAACTGCAGGGTCAAGACCCATTTTAACAGTTGCAGGTAATACGATAGGAGCCTGTACTGCCCACTGGCCGCCGCCTGATGGTACGAAGAAGTTAACGATACCGGCGCTCAGGAATGTGAACAGAGGGAATGTGACGTCATTGGAAATAGCAACGAAGAAGTTACTGATAACACCGGCAAGTGAAGGACCGCCTTCTGTAACTGTACCTGTCATGATACCCATGATACCAGCGTAGAATGGGAACTGAAGAACGATACCGCCGGCGCCCTTAACAGCGTCATTAACAGCCTTAACGTAGTTCAGAGGTGTACCATTCAGTAAAACACCGAGTACAAGGAAGATCAGGTTAACGATGTTCAGGTTCAGTGCATTCAGAGGATTGCCTGCTGCTGCGAAATACTGAAC
>CABSEO010000441.1 GCA_902476665.1 uncultured Emergencia sp. | reverse complement strand
TGATTAAAGACACCACCTGCAGCAGCAATATTGAAACACTGAGTTTTCATTTTGCGCTGATCGGACTGTGTTATGTTGTGGCCATCGGTATTTCGAAAATACTGGGACTGCTTCCGGGATTTCTTGGGACATCAATGGAAGGTCTTATGTTTATGAACGGTATGTTCGCTGCCTATATCGTAAAGTTCCTGATGAAGAAACTGAATGTGGATTTTCTTCAGGAAGATGTGCTGCAGAGTAAAATTACAGGCTGGACGGCTGATTATCTGGTAGTATGCGCTTTTATGGCTGTAGGTATCGGTGTTATCGGTAACTGGATAATTCCGATTCTTATTGAGAGCGCTGTAATAACCGTAATTACTTTTGTGGTGTGTTTCTATTTTGGACAGCGAATTGGAGGCAGCAATGACTTTGAAAGAACTCTGGGACTGTACGGAACCTGTACAGGAACTGTGCCAAGCGGAATTGCACTTGTGCGAATCGTTGACCCTGATCTGAAGACATCCACAGCAGTTGAGCTGGGGCTGATGAATATGGTCATGATGCTGTCGACTCCGGTATATATTGTGCTTCTTGGCCTTGCTGCGGGAGATATTTCTGAAACAGTAACCATGGCGATTCTGGCCGGATTATGTGTGGTATATCTGGTTCTCTTGAAGGTATTTAAGACTTGGGGTAAAAAAACCTATTCTTGGAAGAATAACAGTGAGCATACAGCTGCTGAATATATTGAGAAGGCAGCCAGTTAACAGTTTACAATTAGGAGGAAATCATGGAAGTTATTTATTACGGAGGACCGATTCTGACAATGGAACATCGGAATGATGTACCGGAAGCAGTGCTGGTTGAAAAAGGAATAATCAAAAAAACAGGCACACTGAAGGAAGCTATGGATGCGGCAGGAAGCCATGTGAAAAAAGTGAATCTGGAGGGCAGATGCCTGATGCCTTCTTTCATTGATCCTCACGGACACATCTCAATGAACGGACAGATGTCTTTATGCGCTGACTTGTCTGATTGTAAATCCTTTGAGGACATCATTACAGTGATGAGGGAATATATTGAGAAAAATAAACTGACCGAGAAGAATGCAGCTATCGGTTTCGGCTACGATCATAATTTTTTAAATGAGCAGGCGCATCCATCTAAAGAGGTACTGGATCAGGCAAGTAAAGATGTTCCGATCCTGATACTTCATGTTTCAGGTCATCTGGGCTGTGCTAACAGTGCTCTGCTTGCTCTGAGCCATACGGATAAAAATACGCCAGATCCTCAGGGCGGAAAATTCGGAAGAGTAGAAGGTACTTCAGAACCTGACGGCTACCTTGAAGAAGCAGCCATGATGGCAGTACAGGCTTCTGTGACAAAGCGAATCAAGGTGGATATCCGTAAAATGATGAGGGGAATGCAGCAGGTATATCTTGAAAACGGAATTACTACGGCACAGGATGGCGCAACTAATGCTATGGGGCTTAAATTGCTGAAACTGGCAAATCTGCTGGGCAGTCTGAAAATTGATGTGGTAGCTTATCCACTTTTGTCGGACGGAGGCAGGAAGCTTTTTGCTGACAATAAATCCTATGCAGGAAAATACAAAAAACATCTCAAGCTTGGCGGCTATAAAATGCTGCTGGACGGTTCTCCTCAGGGCAGATCTGCCTGGATGTCTGAGCCTTATCTTGGAGGAGATCCTGACTACTGTGGCTATCCATGGCTGACAGATGAAGAAGCCTGTACCTATGCAAGACAGGCAGTAGATGACGGACAGCAGCTCCTGGCTCACTGCAATGGGGATGCGGCCTCAGATCAGTTCCTGATGGCTTATGAAAAGGCTCTGAAAGAAAGCAGCAACCCGGAAAAATATAAATTACGTCCGGTAATGATCCACTGCCAGACGGTGAGATGTGATCAGCTGGAC
>CABSEO010000440.1 GCA_902476665.1 uncultured Emergencia sp. | reverse complement strand
GTCTGGGATGGGCAAGGAAGAGAAAGGCTGAAGAAAATGGCTTCGGCGCTTCCGGAAGGGTATGAGCTTCGTCTGATCGATCAGGAGCTTTACGATCAGTGCAGGCAGCAGGAGTGGAGCCGCGATCTGGTTTCACAGTTTCCGGATTATGAAACATATCAGAAATGGGGACTGGGAACCGCCGCGCTTCATGGAAAACGTCTGGTCTGCGGGGCTTCTTCCTATTCCCGCTATCTGGAAGGCATAGAGATTGAGATAGATACGAGAGAAGACTGCCGGAGAAGAGGACTGGCCCGGGCCTGCGCGGCCCGTCTGATCCTGGAATGTCTGGACAGAGGACTGTATCCAAGCTGGGACGCACACACGGAGATTTCCGCGGAGCTCGCGGAAAAGCTGGGATATCACAGGGGAGAAGAGTATACGGCATATCTGCTGATGGGGAGCAGGAAATAAAAAATGACAAAAAAGGAAGCAAACAGACTGATTTTAAAAATACGTGATGAAATGTACGAGGAAATTGCCTGGTACATATGGAATCATTGCCACGACGAAGAAATGGCAAAAGATATTCTGCAGGAAATTTTTCTGGAGGTGTGCAGAAATGCGGAAAAACTGGCGGTTCATGAATGTTATCGCGGATGGGTATACAAAACAGCAAAATATAAACTGATGAAAATGAAAGCGCTGGATTCTGAACAGAAAAAGCGCTAGATACCTTTGGAAGATATTGAAAATATGGAGTTCTCATCGGAAGATGAGCATGATTTTCTTGTTTTTAACGAATACAGCCACATATTGAGCTCAGAAAAAATTGAGCTGCTGAAAGATTATTATTATACAGGAAAAACGATTGAAGATATCGCAGAAGAGAAGGGAAAGACAATCGGCGCGGTCAAAATGCAGCTGAAAAGAATACGGGAAAAGATAAAAAATTTTCCGAAGGAAACAGATAATGAAAAAGAATCAGGCTTTAATTGATGAATTGAATAAAGAGCTGGAAGCGGAACTGGAGAAAGAACCAGCTCAGATAGACACAGAAAAAATACGTGAAATAAACAAGATCATTGCGAGGCTGGAGGGGCAGACAAAGCTTCCGGAAAGCTTGGAAAAATCAAAATTCTTTAAAGAATTTGATCGTAAATTCGGTTACAGTCCTGAAAAGGAAGAAAAGTATACAATTACATTTTCCCGTAGAAAACTGCAATTCGTAAAAAAGGCCGTGGCAGCCTGTGCAGTTCTCTGTATTCTCTTTTTAGCGGGAAATGCCATATCTGTGTCAGCGGTAGATAAATCCTTATTTGAGATTTTTCAGGAGACAGCCCACAGTTTAAGGTATATGGCATATGGAGCTCAGGAATCAGATACTCAGATAGAAGAGTTTACCGGTGAACCGGTTGCCTTTTCTTCATGGAAAGAAGCAAAAGAGCAGGTGTCATGTTCACTCCTTGACTTTGAATATATGCCGGAAAACTTTACGCTGGAGCAGGGAGAAATATATGATTTCGGATCTTTGTGCAGGATCTCGGCATATTTTACCGACGGGGAACTATATGTAAATGTATCAGCTCAATATGGAGATGCAGCAGGAACAGGTACGATAGGAACAGACAGAGATACAGAAAAGAAGAAAATAGGAGAGAGGGAAGTATATTTTACGGATGGAGAGAATAAATCAGTTATTTTTGAGGAGCAAGGGGTGATGTATTCTATTGATTCCAATCTGGATTCAGAAGAATTAATAAAAATTGTAGAAAATATGAAATAGGATGTTACTTTTTCCGGATATTGCAGGATGTATTATACAGCAGGAAAAATAAAAAGAACGGAGTGAACCAAAATGAAAAAAACAGTAACCATCGTACTGTTGCTTTCAATCATTGCTTTATCCGGGTGTACGACAGATGAAAAAAAATACATCTGCTGA
>CABSEO010000439.1 GCA_902476665.1 uncultured Emergencia sp. | reverse complement strand
GATGCCGCCGCCGATGGAATAAGGCAGTTCATCCTTCAGAATGGCCTGATGAAAATCCTGTTTTCTGCGATCCTCTGCATCTGCCAGCTTTAACTGTCTGTCCATGGCCTCTGCATCCACACGGATACCCATGGAGGAAATCTCAAATGCTCGTCCCAGTATGTCATTCCAGAGAAGAATATCCCCATTAAGCTCCCAGTCGTCGTAGTCAGGAGAACGTCCGTCATGCTTTTCTCCCGAAGCCAGAGCCCCACCTATTTTCTCAATGAAAACGGCACCGTATTTTTCACAGATCAAATCCTCTCTTTCCTTCGGCGTACTGTCAGGATACATATCCTCAAGCTCCTGAGAGGTGATAAAGAAAATTTCGTTAGGGATTTCTGTCTGCAGATCTCTGTAAAGGCGATTTACATAATCTCCTAGATTTTTAATTGCATTATAAATGGTCGTCACTGTCTCGTGAAGATACTCTGTGGTTCTCTGCTCCTTTGTGATAACCTTCTCCCAGTCCCACTGGTCCACATAGATAGAATGCAGGTTATCCAGCTCCTCGTCTCTTCTGATGGCATTCATATCAGTATAAATTCCATGTCCTGGTTCAATGCCATATTTTCCAAGAGCCATCCTCTTCCACTTTGCCAGAGACTGTACGATTTCGACTTCTTTCTCGTTCATATCCAGAAGCGTAAAGGAAACTCGTCTCTCCACACCGTTTAAGTTATCATTCAGTCCTGTTTCCGGCGCCACAAAAAGCGGAGCGGAAACTCTGCGCAGATTGAGACCGTAAGCCAGTTCCTGCTGAAAATAATCTTTAATTTTTTTGATCGCTCTCTGTGTCTCGATAGGGCTGATCACTGGTGAATAATCTTTTGGAATAATTAGTGCCATACTCAAAACTCCTTTATATCTATATTTTTCATCAAATTAATCGCGCTTAGAATAGTTACATCCACAGTAGTTCTGCCGATACAGGCCATACTCTTTTGACAGCTGTATGCTTCGCTGAAATCCTGCCTTCTTCTTAAAATCCATATCAAGGAATTCTATGCCGTATTTTTCTGCAGCTTCCTTGCCGATTGCAGAAATCAACGGGTAATTCTTGTGAGGGCTTACTGTCAGCGTGGTAGTAAAAATCTGATAACCTTTTGCGGCAGCTTCTGATGCAGTTTTTTCCAGACGCATCCTGAAACAGATTGTGCACCGGGCACCACCCTCCGGTTCATTACTGTAGCCGGCTGTCAACTCATCGTATCTGTCCGGCTCATACTCTCCTTCAATAAATGAAATTTTATGCATACCGCCAAGGTACAAATTATATTTCTCGATAAATGCGATCTGCGCTTCTTTTCTTTTCTCATATTCTTCCTGATCTGTAATACACGGGTTGTAGAAAAATACGGTCAGATCATAGTCGCAGACCAGACGTTCAATGACTGCAGTACTGCAAGGGCCACAACAGCTGTGAAGAAGCAGCGAAGGTTTCATCACTGTCTCACCTCTTGCCGCAAGACATGCTGTCTCAGGCTCACCGCCGGTCCGGCTCTGACATCCCCATGAAGTTGTGATTTTTTTTGTCATTGTTCCGGCCTCCTTCTGATTCGCATTTCAAGAACTATTAACAATTTATTATATATGATTTTACCCTTTTTTACAACAATTCAGCCGAAAAAAATAAACTGCGGAAGAGACATCTGTTGATTTGATTCTGCTTGATCCGGCTTTGCCCCAAACCGTTCTGAAAAGGGTCATATGCCTGCTCCCCTTGACAATCTTTTTGCAAAGTTTTAAGATTGAACAAGAGTAAAAAGTGAGGTAAACATTATGCAGCCATCTATCAACATGATCAGTAAATACCTGAAAGCCGAATTCGGCAGCAAGACAGTGAAGCTATCTCTGGACGGAGGTTTTACCTGTCCCAACAGAGATGGCACAAAAG
>CABSEO010000438.1 GCA_902476665.1 uncultured Emergencia sp. | reverse complement strand
GGATGAAAGACAGATAGCGATAAAGGCGGCATATCAGATTTCGCGTATCAGCGGAGCCAAAACTTATCAGCGAGTATAACTTGCAATGTAAAATCCCTGCTAAGATCCGGGCAGGGATTTTTGCTGTTCGCAAAAGAGAGAAAAAACTGATGCATATACTTGTTATTTTTACAAATGAATATTAAAATCTGCTTGACGAAGATAAGCCTGACTGGGATAATTGTTAAAGAGTTATTTTTGATAGAAAAAGAATTGCAGGGGGTATTGATGAAACAGATTGAGTATAAGGCATGTTATGAACAAGCATCCAATAAAACATTCGCAGCATGGGAACATGACAGAAGGATGCAGTATGTGACAAAGAGCGGGTCGTTCTGGAGCAGAATCAGATCATTGTCAGTGACGATTCTCTTGACTGCGATTCTGGTATTGTCCTTTACCGGGTGCAGTGAGATGGATAATCTTTCCACTCTGAACGGCCAGGAGACAGAAACCTCCTATTCTCTGAAAAATGTACCTGCATATGAAGGGGAACCTTATGTGATTCTGGATGAAAATCAGCCGTCCTTTTCTGAGGATGAGATGTCTTCTGAGTCCTTTGAGAGCTATAGCAGGCTTGACAGACTTGGCAGATGCGGAGAAGCTTTTGCAAATGTGGGACAGGATCTGATGCCAACGGAAAAGAGGGGAAGCATAGGTATGGTAAAGCCTTCCGGCTGGCATCTGGTAAAATACGATATTGTTGACGGAAAGTATCTTTATAACCGCTGTCATCTCATCGGATATCAGCTTACAGCAGAAAATGCCAATGAAAAAAATTTGATTACAGGCACACGTTACATGAATGTGGACGGAATGCTTCCTTTTGAGGATTTAGTGGCAGATTATGTGAAAGAGACAGATAACCATGTTTTATATCGTGTGACACCTGTCTACGAAGGAGATGAACTGATCGCAAGAGGGGTGCAGATGGAGGCTTATTCCGTAGAAGACGAGGGGAAAGGCGTTTGTTTCAATGTCTTTGTTTATAATGTGCAGCCCGGTGTGGAGATCGATTATGCCACAGGTGACAGCCATCTGTCTGAAACAGGGACGGATGAAGTAAAACAGCAGGCGGAAGAAGAACAGATAGAAATCCGTGGCAACAAACGTTCTAAAATTTATCACTGTCCCGGACAAAGAGATTACGATACGATGGAAGACTCGAAAAACCTGGTGATCTTTCACAGCGAAGAGGAAGCTCAGAAGGCAGGTTATAGAAAGGCTAAACAATAACAGTAAGCATAAATGGAGAGAAAGGAATTATGACAACAGACAGCAGATATAACAGAAGACTGATTCTGGCCATTATTTTTATTGCATTTAATCTGAGAGCGGCCATTACGGGTGTAGGGTCGCTTCTTACCATACTGCAGACGCAGCTGCAGCTTTCGTCAGGTGTAGCAGGCTTTATTACCACATTGCCATTGCTTGCTTTTGCAGTCGTTTCACCGCTGGTCAGCCGATTTACAGGTAGATTTGGAGAAGGAAAAGCCATCTCTTTTGCACTTGTGGTCATGATAGCCGGACTGATGATTCGTTCTTATTTTGGTGTAGCAGGAGTTTTTGCAGGAACGGCTCTGGCTGGAGTCGGTGTATCTTTTGGAAATGTTCTGCTTCCTTCTATTATCAAAGGATGCTTTCCTGAAAAAGAAGCAGCTTTGACAGGTGTATATACTGCATCGATGAGTCTTTTTGCCAGTGTGGCTGCCGGCGTCAGTGTGCCTCTTGCGGTAGTATCAGGCTGGAATCACGCTATGGCGGTGTGGGTTCTGCTGTCGGCAGTAACACTGCTACTCTGGCGTCCTTTTTTCAGGATGAGACTTTCCGGAGAAAAGAGAGAAGGGTATATCAAAGGAATGCACCGATCTTCTGTGGCTGTCTGGCTATCCCTGTTTATG
>CABSEO010000437.1 GCA_902476665.1 uncultured Emergencia sp. | reverse complement strand
TCTTTTTTGTATTCTCCGAATTCCAGAATTGAGCCCCAGCCGCCGGTATTACTGCTGCTCTGGTTCCCCGAACAGCCGCCATCCGTGTAGATTCTTAAAATCGCCATAAATATCCCCTTTGCAATTTTTTCACACAACTTATTATACCGTATTATTCCAAAAGTACAATGAAAAATTACATAAATTTTGAAGAAATCAAAAAGAAGATGATTTTCAAAAGACGGTGGCTGTGATAGAATTGATATGTTGATTTTTTAGGCAAGGAGAGACTATGGCATTTCAATTCTGTTCTTTTGCCAGCGGCAGTTCGGGAAACTGTTATATGGTAAAAAGTGATGAAACTGTATTATTAATAGATGTAGGAATTTCTGGAAAGAAAATTATAGAAGGCCTGACATCACAGAATCTTTCTGTGGAACAGGTAAAAGGAATTCTGATTACTCATGAGCATACAGATCATGTAAAGAGTCTTAAGATGATGAGTAAAAAGGCTTCGGCAGCCAGGATTTACAGTTCGGCGGGAACCCTGGCACAAATCATGGACAAGGTTGAGGGAGACAGAGCCAGAGCGATTGGAGCCAGTGAACGGTTTGCTGTTGGTGATATTTCTGTGACTGCTTTCCGTCTTTCTCATGATGCAGCAGAGCCAGTGGGTTTCTCCCTTACGCATGAGGGCAGACAGGTAACCATTGTGACAGATACCGGCTGCATTTCCGAGGAAATGTTCAGGCATATGGTAAAAGCGGATTTGCTGGTGCTGGAAGCCAATCACGAGGTGAATATTTTAAAGATGGGCTCTTATCCATATCATCTGAAACGAAGAATTCTTGGGGAAGAAGGACATCTGTCCAACGAAACAGCTGGAGAATGTCTGTGCAGGATCCTGAAGATGCGTCAGTGTCAGTCCCATGGGGAAACTTCTGAGCTCCCGTCTGTACTCCTGGCCCATTTAAGCAGAGAAAACAATACACCGTCACAGGCTTATCTGACCATCCGTAATATTCTGTTTGAAGAGGACTTTTACATCGATAAAGATTTAAAGCTGGAGGTTGCTCCTCGTGACGAGATAGGCAGTTGCATGGAAGTGTGAGAGATGAATATTTCAATAATTTGTATAGGAAAGCTAAAAGAAAAATACTGGACTCAGGCAGTAGAGGAATACAGTAAGAGATTGAAAAGTTACTGCAATCTGGATATCGTAGAACTGAAGGAGGCTCGTCTGCCTGATAAAGCGGGATCCTCTGAAGAACAGGCCGTCAAAGATGCCGAAGGGGAGGAGATCCTCAAAAAACTGAAAGACAGTATGTATGTGATCACCCTTGAGGTAAAGGGAAAGCAGCTTTCCTCTGAAAAGCTTGCGGAAAAGATTGAACAGCTGGGGATTTCAGGACACAGTCACATTGCGTTTATTATCGGAGGCAGTCTGGGTCTGTCTGAGGCAGTCAGCCGCCGGGCTGATTTTAAACTTTCTTTTTCGGAGATGACCTTTCCTCACCAGATGATGAGAGTGATTTTATTGGAACAGGTATACAGAAGTTTCAAAATAATCCGAAATGAAACCTACCATAAATAATCTGACAGATAACTATTTACTTTTTTTGAAAATAGTCTATAATGATGATTAGTTCAAAATGAACAGGGAAAAGTTGTGTGTGGTTTACGGTTTGCATTGCGTAGCCTTTTCCCTGTTTATTCTTGGATCAAGAAATAGAAGAAGCTTTCGGACAGCCTTTGAGAGGCTGTTTTTGTTTTTTAGCGAAGCACTGATCCGGGGCCTCGATCAAAGTAAATACTTTTTGAACCGGTGTAAAGGGGGATGCCATAGCATACACGCACATCTTCAGGAAAGATTCCCATTCTTACAGCCCCTCGTCCGGCAGAGTACATCACTCTGTTGTCAATTCTGTGATCGGCAGCGACAGATACTGCAGAACCGACAGCGAT
>CABSEO010000436.1 GCA_902476665.1 uncultured Emergencia sp. | reverse complement strand
GAGGAGGCCTATGAGATTTTTAAACGGCAGATTCTGGCCGGAAAGGAAGCAGATCTCATTGTTCTTGAAACCATGACAGACTTATATGAGGCAAAAGCCGCTCTTCTGGCTGCGAAAGAAAACTCAGATCTTCCGGTTATCTGTACTATGACTTTTGAGGCGAATCAGAGAACTTTTACGGGAACTGAAGTGCGCTCCATGGCTTTAACGCTGGAAGGACTGGGAGCAGATGCTGTAGGTATGAACTGTTCATTGGGACCGGCGGAGTTCAAACCTCTGATTGAAGAACTTTCCCGATGGACTACGCTGCCTATTGTAGCGAAGGCAAATGCAGGCCTGCCTGATCCTGCTACGGGAGAATATCATGTTTCAGCAGAAGAATTCGCAAAACATGCTTGTGCCCTGATTCCTTACGGAGTAAAACTGATAGGCGGCTGCTGCGGAAGCGATCCATCTTTTATCAAAGCAGTAAAGCAGAGCCTGGTCGGTAAGAAGTATTGTCCACAGAGTCCTGATATTCCTGCGGCAGTTTGTACACCGGAGCGTACGGTGATCATCGACGGACCGAGAGTCATTGGTGAAAGAATCAACCCTACCGGCAAAAAGAAACTGAAAGAAGCTCTGAAAAATGGAGATATGGAGTATGTGCTGGGGCAGGCGGCAGATCAGATACGCGATGGTGCTGAGATTCTGGATGTTAATGCCGGAGTGCCTGGTATTGACGAGAAAAAAGTTATTGTAAATCTAGTAAAAGCTTTGCAGGGTGTTACTGATGCACCACTGCAGATTGACTCCGGAGATCCTGAGGTTATCGAGGCGGCGCTACGTGTCTACAGTGGAAAGGCCATTGTAAATTCTGTAAATGGTGAAGAAAAGTCTCTTTCTGCGATTTTGCCTATTGTAAAAAAATATGGTGCAGCAGTAGTAGGACTTACCTTGGACGAAGATGGAATTCCTAAAACTGTTGAGAAACGTATTGAAATTGCGGAAAGAATTTTGAACAGAGCTCTGGCTCTTGGAATTCCCAAAAGAGATGTTTATATAGACTGTCTGACACTGACTGTTTCGGCAGAACAGGAAAATGCCGCGAATACTCTTGCTGCTATCAGATATATGAAAGAAAATATGGGACTTAAGACTGTTCTGGGTGTTTCCAATATTTCTTTCGGGCTGCCCAATCGTCCTCTGATTAACCATAATTTTCTGCAGATGGCTCTGACCTGTGGACTGGATCTTCCGATTCTCAATCCTGGGGCTGCAGATATGATGCGTGCTGTGGCGGTTTATAAACTGATTATGAATATTGACAAGGGCGCATTGAATTATATTGCTGATTATAGTCAGGAGCTGGAGGTGTCACATCCGCAGAAGGCCGTTTCTGCTTCTTTAAACTCAGATGGAAGTGGAAATAATGCACCTTCAGCAGATGATGACAGGAAAACAGACAGTTCTGATGCTCAGATAGAGTACGCTATTACAAATGGCCTTGCAGCTAAATGCCGGCAGCTGATAGAGCAGGAACTTTTGACAAGAGAACCTGTTGCAATCATTAATGAAACGCTAATCCCGATTCTGGACAGGGCCGGACGCGATTTTGAAAGTGGACGGACATTTATTCCACAGCTGATGCTGTGTGCTTCTACAGCCCAGGCTGCTTTTGATGTGATCAAAGAAAAACTGCAGGAAAGCGGCGGAAAAAAAGTCTCCAGAGGGACGATTGTTATTGCAACTGTTCAGGGAGATATTCATGACATTGGCAAGAACATTGTAAAGGTAATTCTGGAAAATTACGGTTATGATGTCTGCGATTTGGGAAAAGATGTGGCTCCTGAAAAAATTGTGGAAACGGTGAAAGCAAAAAATGTAAAACTGGTAGGTCTTTCTGCTTTGATGACCACAACTCTTCCAAGCATGAAAACCACCATAGAAATGATAAAAAAACTTTCCACTGACTGT
>CABSEO010000435.1 GCA_902476665.1 uncultured Emergencia sp. | reverse complement strand
AATCTATCCTTTCAGCTATATGGTTACTCGGCCAATATGAAAAAATCATTTCGCAAACCGTATCCTGTAATATTATAAACCAACTGTAAGACAGGTGCAACCGGGAATCCCATATTCCCGGCTGCTTTCCTGATTGGCTCTTATCTATCTCTATCTTTTTTTTCAGAGCTACTGTCCTTATCGTCTCCTCCGTCAAGCTTTTCAAGGGATTTAAACTGATATCCTTCTTTTTTCCATCTCTGAATCAGTTCCTGCAAAATCTTCGCATTGGTCTTAGACGTAGAATGAAGCAGAATCACTGCACCGTCATGAGTTCTTGGCATCAGTTTCTGTAAAGCTTCCTCTCTGGTCGGCTGCTGATCCACATACCAGTCCACATAAGCCAGGCTCCAGAACACCGTCGTGTAACCAAGTTCCTTAGCCTGCTGCAGATTAGTTATACTGAATTTTCCCTGTGGAGGCCTGTAAAACTTTTTCATTTTTTTTCCGACAGTTTTCTCGTAAGCTTCTTCCACTTGAGTCAGCTCTTTCTCAAAAGACTCTGCCTCTGCAATGGCTGACATATCCGGATGTGTCATAGTATGATTACCTACCACATGGCCCTCCTCTGCCATTCTTTTCACCAAATCCGGATTATCTTCTATGTAGGTACCTACAAGAAAAAAGGCCGCAGGAACCTTTTCCTTCTTCAGAACATCCAGAATTTCCGCAGTATATCCGTTTTCGTATCCTGCATCGAAAGTCAGATACAGTTCTTTCTTCTCTATATCGCCCAGATAGAAAGCCCCGTATTTTTCCAGTTCCTCGGAAGATGCGTTACCTATGGGCGGCTGGAAGGAGAGCCCCCAGTTTGCAGGCTCTGTTTTAGAAACCGCAGCGTCTTCCGGCAGTTTTCCCGCCTCCCCCGGGTTTACCATTCGATATCCTGCCGCAGCACTGATGGCCAAAACTGCTGTCAAAGCGCCGATACCCATTTTTTTTAATCTTTTCTTATTAATCTCGATAAACATGGTAAAATATATGCAAAAAATATCTTCCCTATACCTTTACACACGACAAAAGCAGCAGAAGAAAACTCTCATGCTGCTTTTATTCTATCAGTATTCATTTATTGCTGCCGGTCTTCCCAATACCTAAAATTTCACTGTAAACCGTGTACCGAATTCCGGTCTTGACAGTACTTCAATTTCACCTTTATGGGCGTCAATAATCCATTTTGCAATAGAAAGACCAAGTCCTGTGCCTGATTCTTCTCTGCTGCGGGCTGCATCTGCCCTGTAAAATCGTTCAAAGACATGTACAACCTCTGCCTCTGACATGCCGATTCCCTCATCCTGCACCATATAGGACGGCCTGCCGTCTAAGAATTTTGCTTCCAGAATAATGGAGTTCCCCTCCCCTGAATATTTTGCCGCGTTCTGTACCAGAATCCGAAGGGACTGTTTCAGCATCGCCATATCTCCTGTCATCTCCACAGTCTCTGCTGTCCGCAGTACATAATGGTGGCTGTCATCTATCATTTCCGACTCTTCCCAGACCTCTTCTACAATTTCAGCAAGATCAATCTTTTCAAAATGCAGGGTATTTCTACCGCTGTCACCTCTGGCCAGAAACAGAAGCTGCTCAATGAGGTTTCTCATATGTTCCGCTTCATTGGTAATAGCCTCAATAGCTTCCTCCAGAATCTGCTGGTCTTCCTTTCCCCATCGAGCCAGCATGTTGGCATATCCCTGAATAACAGAAATCGGCGTTCTCAACTCATGAGAAGCATCGGAAACGAAACGCTGTTGCTGGCGCTGCCCTTCCCGCATACGATCCAATAGATTATTAATGGCAATTTCCAGACTCTTCAGCTCCTGATCTTCTGTAAACACTCTTGCCTGGGGATTTTCCGGATCTAAACTGGATACCGCCTGCTCAAAATTGTGAACCTTGACATTGTCAAAAGCCATACTGGT
>CABSEO010000434.1 GCA_902476665.1 uncultured Emergencia sp. | reverse complement strand
CTGAAATTCTGAAGAGTGACAGAAGTATCCGGTATCCTTAACAGTACGACCAACTATATTCTGGAGGAAATGGCAAAGGGAAAACCTTATGAAGAAATTTTGCAGACAGGAAAGCAGCTTGGTTTTATTGAAGCAGATCCGGCCATGGACATTGAGGGCTATGATGCTGCAGCAAAAGTGACGGCACTTCTTAATGTACTGATGAAGGCAGGAATCACACCTGATCAGGTTGACAGAAAAGGGATTGAAGATATTACGGTACAAGATATTAAAGTTGCCGCAGATAGGGGAAAAGTTATAAAACTTGTATGCAGAGGGCAGCTGACCGACAGCGGTGTGACAGCTTCTGTAAAGCCTGTGGAGGTGGATCGTGAAGATATGCTTGCTACAATTGACAGTACTACTTCAGTAGTATCCATTACTACAGATCTGATGGGAAAACTGTCTGTCATCGAGCATGCTCCTGAGATACAGCAGACGGCTTACGGTATCTTTGGAGATATGATAAGGGTATTAGATGCAGAGAAATAACAGCAAAGGAATTCGACATTTATGGAAAAAAGTATTACAAATCAGAAATGGTTTCTCTACACATTGGTTCCTCTCTGTGCTCTTATGTGGGGAATGTCTTATCTGGGCACTACGGTGACTCTGGCATATTTGGATGTGATGGAACTGCTGGCTTTGAGATGGACTATATCAACACTGCTGTTTCTGGTTTTGATTGCATTTCGCTTTGTAAAAGTCAGCTATAAGGGAAAAAATGTGAAGATGGTGCTTCTGGTGGGAGCACTGCAGCCTTGTATTTATGCCATCTTTGAAACCCTGGGAATAAAATTTACTACAACTAGTGAATCATCTATTTTTATTGCGACTATTCCTTTGATGGTCCTGGTTATCAGCTCTCTGCTTTTTCGGCAGAAAAACAGCAGAAGAACCATTGCTGCAATTTTTCTTGCTTTTTCCGGCGTTGTAGTATGTGTTGTGTTTTCTCCCGATTTTTCTCTGGGAGGAAAGGGAGTCGGCTATATTTTTCTCATAGGAGCAGTGATTTCCGGTGCTTTGTATACGATTGCCAGCAGTAAGTCAGCCAGTGAATTTGATGCTATTGAGGTGACTTTTACCCTCTCTGTAATGGGCGCGCTCTTTTTTAATGCGGTAAATCTGGCTATGGGAAACGGTCTTGAATGTTACAGATTGTGTTTTCAGGATGTACGCATTCTTGCCGGCGTTGTATTTCTGGGAATTTGTTGTTCCTGTTTATGCTATCTGATTTATAATTTTGTTCTTGGAAAGCTGCCTGCAACCATCGGTGCTAATCTGGTAACAAATTCTGTGACCGCTGTTGGCGTAATTTCGGGATGCGTCTTTGCAGGTGATCCTTTCGGATGGTATACGGCGGTTGGCGTAACCCTGACGATTACAGGGGTCTGTCTCTCTTCACTGGGTAATCATCAGGAAGAAAAACATACTAATCCTGACAATGTCAGAAATGAGGAGGCCGTTTAGACGTAAACAGGAAACCGATACTGAGCAGCTAGTGCAAACAGTTTTCGGGAAGCTGTGCTGTTGATTTTTTATCTTAATAAAGGGTGTATGTAAAATTGTCTGTGAACACAATTCTGCATACACCTTTTTCAATCTTACCTTAAGGAGTAAAGTCTTTTAATTGTCTGCAACTTCACTGATGGCAATAACATTAATGCCTGCACCCGCAATAGAGACACTGAGGTTTAATTTGTCTTCAATATTGTCCATATAAATCTGTGTTTCCGGTTCGGTACTGAGCAGATGAATCCACTCATCGGCAAGGGGAAGCTGCTCAGAAAATCCCAGATGTGACATATGGGAGAATATGGAATTAGTACTGGATAGTGCGTACTTTGCGATGATATATTGTCCTGCACTGACAGGCAGACTGAAATCGATATTAAGTTCGTCTCTGAATGTATTGATAATA
>CABSEO010000433.1 GCA_902476665.1 uncultured Emergencia sp. | reverse complement strand
ATTTGTCTTTTTTTCGTTCTTCATGTATGACCTCCTTGTGATGAAATGAAAAAGACCGAACAGCAGCGTGAACCGCAATCCGATCTTTGGGGTAAAAAATAACACCTGAATGCACAGGTGTCTTTCCTGCCATAGCTGTCTTCCTGGGATTGGGTACAGCTTTAAGCATGGACATTATATCATGGCGAAAATGCAGTGTAAATTGCATTTCAGTGCCAGTTATTTCCCGTTTTTTGCCATTTTTATGCCATATCGAGCGGCTGGCAGAGTTATGGCATGGAAAGGCTGGCTTCAGTTATCTGGAAAGAACTGATTCACGATATGAAGGCAGTTTCTGGCAGTGTATCCCCAGAGGAGTCCACTGAGAGCTTCAATCGCCTGGGGACGCTTTCGATAGTAAGTGCGGTAGGAAATATTGGCTATGTGAGGGCGCAGCTTATCAATAATCTCGTCGGCATTCTGAAGCTGCTGTGGAGAAAGATAGGTGTAATAGAGAATCCAGTAATACTGTTCTCCGAATTTGTGTTTGTTACGAAGAATTTCCACGGCTGAGTTCAGCAGAGACAGCATTTGGTTGCTCCGTTCAATACTCTTCGCATAATTTTCCAGCTTACTCCCGTTTAAATCGGCTCCGGCCAGATAGATGGATTCCAGGAAGTCATCAATGCTGCTTTCATACTCAATCTCAAACTCTCTTTTTACGTGTTGAACCTCTAACTCCAGATTCCACACAGCATCCCGGTAACTTTTCAGCAGCCGATAGGTATCGTGGTATACGGGGTTACTCTGGTCTACTGAGTGATTTTTACTGCTTGTCTGTTTCATAATGCTCCTCCTCATGAGAATTAGTAGTCTGCTTTTGGACAGGTGATGCACCAGGGACGGCATCATCAAATTTTATGGATGGATCCGATTGAAGCATCGGCTGAATACTCAGTTCAAAGTGGTAGACAATGTTGCTTTCGCTGCAGCCAATCTGCAGAGAATACCTGTAAATATCCCTTCTGCAGGCGGATAATCGATATAACTTATACTTGCTTTTGCTGCATTCACAGCAGAAAACCCCTTGCGCCGCAAGGACTTTTGCCGATTTTTGAATTATTTTCAATATGTGAGTTTCTGGGACGCTATCTGTATTGTCTGAAACGTATATCTGTTCTGTTTCCGGCAGAATGTCTGCCAGTGACTTCCCGATATCAGCTTCTGAAAGACAGCGGGATGCCTCATCATCCAGAGTGACAGGAAGCTGAAATGTCAGGGAGACCTCTTCTTTATCTACCATTACATCACTGATGCTGAACATCGTTGACAGGTAGCCCTGAAGGTATAAAACGCTTCCATGGGTTCCGGTAAAAGAAACAACGGTCAGGTATTCATGGCTTTCCAGTTTCTTGAGCAGGCGGCTGATACTTGATTTGGACAGGCCCCATCTGAGGGCAAGCTCCCGGCAGGTAATCAGTGGGCGGCCCGTATGATCTCTGAAATAGACAACAGGCCCTACATCGGAGCCTTGAACCTGTGGATCGTTGTAGATGGCATGAATCCACATGTCCAGAATAATATCCATTTCCGAGCATTTTCCCATGCTCACCAGTTCATGAACAACCGATACCGGGAAAAAGAAAAAGCCAACATCCTTCTGGCATGGGTAGTTGTACTCAAGAGAAGTATTATTGGCTTTCCAATCAGATATATGAAATTTGATGAGCCGGTTCCGGTCCAGGCGGGTATAGGTGATGTAATTCTGGGACTGCAGAAAGTCCAGAATGCTGATGGCCTGGTGCTGGAATCTGGTTCGGAACCAGGATGACAGTTCCTGTGGTGTGCAGATCCATTCGCCTGGAGACACCAGGTAGGTAATTCCGTCCATTTTCCGGTAGGATGAACGGAAGTTGGCGTAGGAGCACAGGACGATATAGTAATATAGGTAGGAACTGCCGTGGGTGCGGAAGTTCGGGTCATT
>CABSEO010000432.1 GCA_902476665.1 uncultured Emergencia sp. | reverse complement strand
TTATTTTACAGGATATCTTCTGTATTTCTGTAGCTTTCCTCGTAAATGAGAATTTATGTAAGTTTTAACTGCTAGTCACAGTTCAGAACTCTATAAAATTGTATCATAAGCGGCATATGCTGGCATCCAGTGAGTTTCTGACAGGAATTTGAAGAGACCGTCTTCGTCTTTCTTTCTGAAAAGCTCCAGGATTGTGCGATGTTCCGCGTTGGTGGCATAGAAGATTTTTTGTGTGGCTCCACTTTCATCTTCTGTGTAACTTTTTCTCAGCAGCTTGTTTTTGGCTTTATCGATGGTGTCGATCAGAACACTGTTGCCACAGCGATCGATATATAACTGATGAAAGATAACCTGTTGCTTGTAGTACATGCTGTAATTAGCTGACTTGATGGCCAGATCCATGGTATCAATGTAGAATTCCATATCAGCATAATCGGTTTCTGTCAGCTTGCTGCAGGCCAGTTTTGCTGCATATCCGTCAAGAATTCCGATGACTGCATAGAGTTCACTGATGTCGGCTTCTGTCATGGAACGAATGACAAAGCCTTTACGGGCAAGGTTTTCCAGCACACCCTCTGCAGATAGCTGGATTAGAGCCTCTCTGACGGGTGTACGGCTGATATTCAGTTCTTCACAGATGCTGTTTTCGTTTACCCTCTGTCCGGGAAGCAGATTGCCGTTTTTGATCTGATCTGCAATATAATCGTAAACGTGATCCTTGAGAGTTTTAAATCTTTCCATGCTTTTTCTCCTTAACCTGTTCTGAAGGTTTTTCTGTGTTTAACATAATATATACAATATATCGTATTCTGCATCTAAAAGTCAACCTTAATTAAAGAAAAAGAAAATTTATCTGAAAAATCAGAACGCATCTATTGACAAGAAATAAAAATGTGTATATAATATATCAAAAGCGAGATGGGTATATAATATATTAAAAAGGAGGAGGTACATAGAATGCCCACATTAAATGACAAGAAGAAAAAATTTCAATTTCCAAGCAGTACACTGATGTTGTTCTGTATCATCGTTGTCGTAACCATTCTGACCTGGATTGTTCCGGCGGGACAATATGAGTACGCAATTGATGAAACGACAGGCTATGAAGTTGTAGTTGGCGACAGCTTTCAGTATACTGACCAATCCCCTGTAAATCCATTCAGACTGTTCGTGGCAATACAGGAAGGCTTTATCAACGGCGCACAGATTATCTTTCTGATTCTCTTCGGTTATTTCTGGGTATACTCTGTGATGCAGACCGGCGCTTTTACCGCAATGATTAATACTTTACTGAAGGGAAGAGCAAAAGACAGCAAGCTCTTTGTTCCCATCGTTATGCTGGTTTTCGCTTTAGCAGGATCTACCTATGGAGAATTTGAAACCGTTTACGGCCTGATTCCGATTTTCGTAGCTCTGGCCATTGCTCTGGGTTATGATGCTCTGGTGGGCATGTGTATGTCCGGCATGGCTGTTGCTGTAGGTTTTGCATCTGCAACGACGAATCCATTTACTATAGGTATTGCACAGACTTTCGGCGATCTGCCTATGTTCTCAGGTCTGTCCTACAGATGGATTATCTTTGTAGTATTTTATCTGGTGGCAGTAATTCTTGTAATGCGATATGCACTGAAGGTGAAGAAAGATCCAACAAAGAGTATTCTCTACGGCATGGATTACTCAGCCTTCCAGGTAGAAAAAAATGATGACGTGAAGTTTACCACAAGACATAAAATTCTGATGCTTGGTATGGTAGTGACTGTAGGAACTATCGTATTTGGCTCTCTGAAACTGGGATGGTATATCAATGAGATGAGTGCTGTCTTCATGATTTCCGGTATCTTGTCTTCCATTATTGCAAAGAAAGGTCCTGAAGGAATTTGTAAAGACTTGATTACATCCCTGTCAGAAATGACTGTTGCCATGGTTGTAGTCGGACTTTCCAGAGCAATTCTGGTTATCATGCAGAATGG
>CABSEO010000431.1 GCA_902476665.1 uncultured Emergencia sp. | reverse complement strand
ATGAGCAAGGTCATGTTATTGAAAAAATAGATGACAGCACATATTGCCTGGACGGTAACGTATATCTCAGCGATCTGAGCGAGGAAACGAATATCTGTCTTGAATCGGAAAACAGTGAAACTATTGGAGGCTTTCTCATCGATATTCTGGGTGAAATCCCAGGTGAAGGTGATGAAAACAGGGAAGTTGTCTTTGAGAATTATCTCTTCACCATTCTGTCTGTAAAGGAAAGACGTATTGAAAAAGTAAAACTGCACATTCTCCCTGAAAAGACCGATGAGGAGGAAGAAGAATGATCTATATCGGATTTTCAATATTTGTCATAGCTTTTATCTATTTTAATGTGCTGGGACTGTTTAAAAATATTACAAAGGTAGCTGAATCTGAATATAAGCGGTCTCTCTGGAAATACAAGAAGATCGAAATTGCTGAAAAAGCAGTAATCTGTGTTCTTTTTGTAGTTATCATTATGACGATGAAATATAACGAAAGTCAGATTGCAACCATGGCGCTGATTCTGGGGGCTGTCATGATGGTGATAGAATATTTCTTTGGCAGATATATGCGGAAGGCTTTTGTCTGTCCAAGCTGTGGTGGCCCCATCTGGGAAGGAAACTTCATTGTAATTCTCCAGCCATGGAGGATTTGCCCCCACTGCAGCTATCATTTAGACGGAGCAGAACCAAAGCAGAAAGAGAGCGGGGAAGAAGAAACAGATGAATAGAATTACCGTAGGAATTCTTGCTCATGTGGATGCAGGCAAGACTACCCTGTCCGAAGGTATTCTGTACCAGAGCGGCATCACCAGATCTATGGGAAGAGTGGATCATGGTGATGCCTTTCTTGATACAGATGCTTTGGAAAAAAAGCGGGGTATTACTATTTTTTCAAAACAGGCAGTATTTTCTCTGGGAGACAAGGAGATTATGCTGCTGGATACTCCAGGGCATATGGATTTCTCTGCAGAAATGGAAAGGACTCTGCAGATTCTTGATTATGCCATTCTTGTAATCAGCGGTCCGGATGGTACTGCAGGGAGAGTGCAGTCACTGTGGGAACTTTTGGAGCTTTATCAGGTCCCGACCTTTCTGTTCATTAACAAGATGGATCAGGCAGGAGCAGATATCGAGAAGATTATGAATGACATAGAGATGAATCTGAGCAGTCAGTGTGCACTGGTTTCATCGGAAGATTTTTATGAAAAAGCAGCTTTATGTGATGAACATTTTTTAGAATCTTTTCTGAAGAAAGGGAATCTTTCTGACAAAGATATTGCAGAGCTAACAGCACAGAGAAAACTTTTTCCATGCTTTGAAGGCTCAGCGCTGAAAATGAAAGGTATTGACCAGTTTCTGGCCGGTATAAGCCGATTCACAAAGACGGCAATTCTTCCGCTGCAATTTGGAGCCAGAATCTATAAGATTTCCAGAGATGAGCAAGGCAGCAGATTGACTCATATGAAAATTACAGGGGGGCGTCTGTCAGTGCGTCAGCAGCTTTCCTGCGGGAAAGTCAATCAGATCCGAATCTACAACGGCAGCAGATTTGAGACGGTTCAGGAGGCTGAGGCCGGAACGATATGTGCTGTGACAGGTCTTGAGGATACTTTCTGCGGGCAAGGTCTGGGAATAGAACCTGCAGGCAGAAAACCGTATCTTGATACGGCGCTGGCATATCAGGTGCTTCTGCCATCTGACTGGGATATTCATGAGGCTTACAGTAAATTTTGCCAACTTGAGGAAGAGCTTCCTGAGCTTCATGTTTCCTGGGATCAGCCGGCAAACCAGCTTAGAATTCAGATGATGGGAGAAATTCAGGGAGAAATTCTAAAGAGTCTTGTCAGTCAGCGTTTCGGAAAGGATATAGAGTTCGGCGATGAGACTATTTTATATAAGGAAACGATTAAGGAAAAAACTGAAGGCGTAGGTCATTTTGAGCCTCTGCGCCATTATGCAGAAGTTCATATTCTCA
>CABSEO010000430.1 GCA_902476665.1 uncultured Emergencia sp. | reverse complement strand
ATCTGTTCCGGTATGCCTTCATCTGGATCATGGCAGCAGCTTTGAACTTGCCATGCAGGCGATGCATGCAGGTTATACTTCTGTCATGATAGATGGATCAAAACTGGATTTTGAAGAAAATATTGCAGAGACAAAACGTGTGGCTGATGTTGCAAGAGCTCTGAACATACCTTGTGAAGCAGAACTTGGTAAAGTTGGCGGCAAAGAGGATGATCTGGAGGCTGAAGCAGATACCAATACAGATCCGCAGGAAGCAAAAGAGTTTGTTGAACGTACAGGAGTTACTTCTCTGGCTGTTGCAATCGGAACTGCACATGGTTTCTATGTAGGAACACCGGTACTCGATAAAGAACGTCTTAGCGAGATTCGTAAAGTTGTAGATATTCCGCTTGTACTTCATGGTGCATCCGGTTTAAGTGATGAGGATGTTATGGACTGTGTAAAACGTGGTATCTGCAAAGTGAATTTTGCTACTGAACTTCGTGCAGCTTATTCCAAGGCAGTCAAAGAACTTCTTACAGAAAAACCAGATACGATCGATCCGAAGGCATATGGAAAGACTGCAATCGCAGCAGTGAAAGAACTTGTTATGGCAAGAATGAAAGTCTGCGGATGTGACGGTAAGGCAGAGAGATAAAAATGGCAGCAACGATGAAAGACATAGCCAGACGGACAGGACTTGGTCTGGCTACGATTTCTTCTTATTTTAACGGGGGAAATGTCAGAGAAAAAAACAGAATAAAGATTGAAGAAGCCATCGAGGAATTACACTATGAGGTTAATGAAGTTGCCAGAGGACTGAAGACCAATGCAACAAAGACCATCGGTGTTGTGATCCCGGAGTTGAATAATATATTCTGTGCTGAGATCATAACGGGGATGGAGGATATCCTCAGAAGTCATGGCTATGCAACAATTGTCTGCGATTGTCGTACAGATAAAAAACTGGAGCAGGAAGCAGTAGAATTTCTTATTCGCCGTCGGGTGGATGGAATCATCAATATGCCGGTAGATGAAACAGGAGTACATTTAAAGAGATTCCAGAAGACAGGCAAGCCAATCGTGCTGATTGACCGTAAGATTCAGGGAATTTCATGCGATAGTGTTCTGGTTGACAACAAAAAAGCCGCTGAGGAAGCAGTGCAGCTTTTTATAGAAAAAGGACACAGAAATATTGGAATCATAGGTGGTCCCAGTGGGATTTTCACAGCAGAGGAACGTCTGACAGGATATTGCACGGCTCTTGAAAATGCCGGCATTCCAATAAAGGATTCTTTGATCTGTCACGGAGATTATACGATTCAGGGCGGTGTCAGAGGTCTGGAAGAACTTGTACGGAACAATCCGGATATGACAGCAGTTTTTGTGACTAACTATGAAATGACGATGGGCGCAATGATCGAAGTCAACGAACTGGGAATACAGATTCCGGATGAGCTTTCAGTGATCGGGTTTGATAATCTTCAGTTTGCAAGGGCGTGTCGTCCGAAGCTTACGATTGTATCACAGCCTACGGACAGGATTGCCAGAGAGGTTGCAAGAATCATGCTGGAGCATCTTGAAAAGAAAGAGAAAGAAACTGAAGAGCCTTTCATGGAAAAACTTCAGACAGAGATTATTGAAGGAAAGTCCGTCAGTTTTCTGGATAAACAATAAAGGTTAGCAACGATGAGGGGATTGAACAGTTACAACGGTTTTTACAAAATGGGAGCGCAAAATGATGAAATCATATTTATTGGGAATTGATATCGGAACGAGCGCCTGCAAGGTTGCTGTCTTTGACAGAAACGGAAAAGTCCTTGCAGCAGCCAATGGAGACTATCCGGTATATTATCCGCATGAAGGCTGGGCAGAACAGAATCCGGAAGAATGGTGGGATGCCGTCTGTCTGGCAACAAAAGAAACGATACGGAAGGCAGATATCAGGCCGGATGAAATTGCCGGTATTGGAATTGATGGACAGAGCTGGTCAGCAATCGCAATTGATAAAGAAG
>CABSEO010000429.1 GCA_902476665.1 uncultured Emergencia sp. | reverse complement strand
CGTTCATCAGGACTTCGGAGCTAATGTTGATTTGTTCATCCCATGTGCAATGCAGAACGACGTACATATGGAAGATGCTAAAAACATTGTTGAATCAGGCTGCAAATTCTATTGCGAAGGTGCTAACATGCCTACAACTAACGATGCTCTCGTTTATCTGATGGATAAAATGATTGCTGTAGGACCTTCTAAAGCTGCTAATGCTGGCGGCGTTGCCTGCTCATGCATCGAAATGGGTCAGAACGCAGGTCATACTGTATTCTCTCCTGCTCAGGTTTACGAACAGCTTGAAACTATCATGGTAAACATCCACAAGAATGCTGCTGAAGCTTGCGAAAGATACGGCCTTGGCTACGATCTGGTAGCTGGTGCAAACATCGCCGGTTTCGAAAAAGTTGCAGAAGCTATGATGGCTCAAGGTATTGTATAAAATATACTGTTTCAACAGAACAAATACCAGAAAAAATACAGGGCTGCTATCCTGACGAAAAAACGTCAGGGCGCAGCCCTTTTCTTAAGCTGATCAGAATAGCAATGACGGATGAATACTTCTGCCATCCTGTTCCGTTTCTTTAATTTTTTGTAAATTAACCGCAACAGCCTGTTTCAGTAAAAAAGAGTATAAGATTTACAAAAAAATAAACAGGAAAAGCCCGTTCCCTCTAAATCTTTAACCAAAACAGAAGCAAAATACAAAAAAGTATATAAAAAAGATACTTTCTGTTCCTTGAACCAAATGACTTTATACTGAAAATCCAGATATTTTTTTCTATGGTTAACAAACTTCTGTATTTATACTCAACACAGTGTTTTTTTCCGATACCGCTTAATCGTAAATACCGGCAGTTCCAGCTTTTTTGAAGAGCAATCCATCAGAGAACATTGGGACACTTTGCTAAAAGCCGTTCTTTCAGATAGATACCAGAAAAATCCGGCCAATGCCCTCCCCCCTATTCTGTTTAATACCCAGACTTCTATTATATTCCCGAATCAGTATTTTCTGTATAATAAAAAGAGAGCCATAGCTCTGCAGCAGCAAACGGCTCCCTATCGCATTCTATCAGCACTGTAGACGCTATTCTGCCAGAAACGCCTGCAGTTTCTGGCCCAGACCTTCTGCCACAAAATAGCCTTCCTCATAAGCCTTTTTCAGTTTATCGGGATCTTTTTCAGTCCTGCCGATATCTAGAGGTCCCATAGGTGCAATGACAAAAGCCCTTCCGGCAGCCTCCTCTGATGCCACCAGCTCCAGAGACTGATTATAGGTTTTATATCTGTTTTCATAAGCTTCCACCATCTTTGGAAAATCCTTGTCCTTCAGTCTCATCAAGGCCTTTGCGCCACTCTTTGCCGCTTTTTTCCGGTAATCTCTTGGGCGAGTCAGTACAACCAGATTCTTTTCGTTTCCCTGTCTGATGGACTGTGCCAGAGGAATGGAGTCGGCAATGCCTCCATCCATATAAAAGCCACCTTCAATTTCTACCATATTTGCTAAAAAAGGCAACGAGCTGGAAGCACGTATCCACTCAACGTCGCGGAACAGATCCTCAATCACCGGATATTCTGCATGACCGGTCACACAGTTGGTTACCGCTGCCTGAAATCTGATCCCGCTGTTCATAAAGGCTTCATTATCTATTGGATAAAGTTTTTCAGGAATCGTATGATACAAAAATTCAGCGCCAAACAAATCTCCTGTTTTTCTCAGATTCCGCAGACTGCAGTAGTCAGGATTTGTGAGGTAATCTGTATTGGTGGCATAAGCTCTGCCTCTCTGGCCGCTGACATAACTGCATCCATGACAGGCTCCAGCCGATACACCGATCACATTATCAAATCTGATTTCTGCATCAAGCAGATAATCTATAACGCCTGCGACGAAAATCCCCCGCATTCCACCGCCTTCTAAAATCAATCCTCTGCTCATCTCTCTCCCTCCTTCTACATTCTGATTTCACAACCCGCACCCAGAAGGTACAGATAGGCTTCCTTTACCGGCCTGCCGCTGGA
>CABSEO010000428.1 GCA_902476665.1 uncultured Emergencia sp. | reverse complement strand
TGTTCATCCCCGGATAAAGGTAGGCGTATTCAAACCCTCTGCCAGATTTCTCATTGAAATACCGACTTAAAAGCTCTCTCTCTTCTCCAACTTGCGGCAGTCCTGTCCCGATAATGATGACACCGATCAGCCGGTCTTCTTTCAGATCAATGCCCTCCGAAAAAATACCACCCATCACACAGAAACCAATAACCGCATCTGCAGCATCCGCCTGAAAAGCATCCAGAAACTTCTGTCTTGCATCTTCACTCATCTCGGATTCCTGCACAACCAGCTGCAGACCATGGCCTGCCTTCATTAATTCCATTTCCGTAAAAACTTCAAAAACATCCTTCATAAGCTGATATGACGGGAAAAAGACCATATAATTGCCATGCTTGCCGCGAATAATATCCCGGATATATGCAGTCATCCGTTCATACTCTTTTCTACCCCGCCTTGTATAGCGGCTGCTTACATCTGTTGCCGCTACAAGCAGACGGTTTTCCTCCGCAAAAGGTGAATCCACATAAAGATCGTAATCCGATGCTGCTGTATCACTGAGCATTTCCTTGTAGTACTGCACCGGGAGAAGCGTTGCAGAGAAAAATACGGCTCCGCATCCCTTTGCCAGACGTTCTCCCAGATCTTTGGAAGGATCCACACAGAAAATCTTGATTTCAAAGCTGTCCTCACTTCGAAGCGCATAGATCAAATAGCGGTCATCCGACCGGTCAAAGGCACATATAAAACGTCGAATGTCAAAGTAAAATTCCATCAGGACTTCCCTGAGTGGCGCAGTAACGCCCTCCTTCAGTGTTTCCTCCAGCTGCTCACTGAGCTTCGTCATGTAAACGATCAGACTGCCGATATTCCCCATCAGCTGGCAGGACTCGTCTGAAGACTCCCGAAGCGCAGACATGGCCAATATCGAACGATCCATATAAGTGACCAGTCGCCGGTCCACAGCTTTATCTTCCACTGCGTGACGGGCATGGGTCAATTCAGTCATTGACATCACGGCACTATACATTTCCCTGGCACGATCCACCAAGTTGTGTGCCTCATCGATCAGAAAAAGATAGTCCCCGCTTCTGTCACTGAAAAAACGTTTGAGCGCCACATTCGGGTCAAACACATAATTATAATCACCAATAACCGCATCCGCGAATAAAGCCGCATCCAACTGAAACTCAAAGGGACAAACCTGATGTTTGTCGGCATAAGCCAGGATGCACTCCCTGGTCATCCGGTCTTCTTGGGTGACCAGATCATAAAGGGCTTCATTAATTCTGTCATAATGCCCCTTTGCCCTTGGACAGTACTCCGGACTGCACTGAACTTTATCCAGCACGCAGATTTTCTCCTTTGCCGTCAGGGTGATCACCTTCATGGCAAGTCCCCTATCCTGAAGAAGTCCGAATGTATCTTCCGCAACAGTCCTGGCAATAGTCCTCGCCGTCAAATAGAAAATTTTCTCTGACAACCCATTTCCCATCGCCGGAACAGCCGGATAAATGGCGGAAATCGTCTTGCCGGTACCTGTCGGTGCTTCTACAAAAAGCCGCCGATGTCTCAGAATCGTCTGATAAACGCCTGAGACGAGCTTTTTCTGACTCTCTCTGTACTCAAAAGGAAAACTGCCGGCACCAATAGAAAGATTTCTTTTTTTAATCCAGGCTATCTGATGACGCCCCCAGACCGCAAATCTGTCTATCAGTTCAGTATACCATACTTCCAGCTCATTTCGTGTCATTTTTTCGCTGAACTTTTCCCGTCTTCAAATGCACATACGTCATCTGGACCTGTATTTCCTCTAAATCCTCTTTTTCTGCATAAAAAAAGGCATAGCACTTTGCCTGTGCCAGATGGACGGGCACAGGCTCTGTGATATACCTTAAATTTCTATAAGTACCTTTAATCTCATCAATTGTCACAACTTCTTTCAGTCCCAGCTCGCCGCTTTCATCCGCTGCCATCTCGGTTTCTGTTATGACACCATCGGCACGTCCCTCAACAGCAATCGCCAGCGTCTCCT
>CABSEO010000427.1 GCA_902476665.1 uncultured Emergencia sp. | reverse complement strand
ACCGGTGCTTTATATGGGAAGATTAAAAGATGGGGCGATCTATGAAGAAAAGGTCCCGTTATCTATAGAAGAGAAAAAATCAATGCTTCTGAGAAATAGAGTGGCTGTATGGGATGTGATTGAGAGTTGTGATATTATTGGTTCTGCCGATAGCTCTGTAAAAAATGCAGTTGCCGCAGATGTGGCAGGTCTGCTTAACAGAACTTCTATAAGGCGAGTTTATGTAAACGGAACGCTGGCGGGCAAGCTGTATGACAGATTTCTTCTGAAAAAAACAGGAATAGAAGCGATGAAACTCCCATCCACCAGTCCAGCCAACGCCCGTTACCGTCTGGGAGATTTAATTGAAAGCTGGCAGGTTATACGGTAGGTAGATTGCTGAGATTATTCTGCGCACTTCCGTCGGGAATAGATTTCAAGTATTCCGTATCCCCTCGGTGAGCGATTCCAACTTCTGCAATTTCTCCTCTTTTTGCCAGTGCAACACCTTCTTCTCTGGTGACTACTCTGCCGTCAGAAAGCTGATAGCCGGTGACTCTGCCGCTGCGTTTAACAAGTCCTGTGATTTCTGCAGCGCCGGGATTTGCTTTTGGAATACTGTCCAGGGCACTGACAGCCAGCATGCTTGCCGGATTTACTGCCTCATTTTGGTTTACATAGTTCATTTTCTTTTCCTTTCTGTTAGAACAGATTTTTAACTTGCCGCATTCTGCGGTTACTTTATTTTTTGCACAGGGCTTTTTTATATGCCGGCAAAATTTTCCGATGTTGTTTACTATTGTATAGAAAAGGCTGTTAAAAGTGTTGAAAAAAACAACGACGGGATATAGAATAAAGGATGGACAATTTAAAGAAGAGATATATTAAGGAGAAACTGTATGAAATTAGTTCAATTATTCAACGATGAAAAAACAGTATTTTCCCTGGAGGTTTTTCCTCCTAAAAGGGACAATCCTATTGATACGATTTATAAAACACTTGATCAGCTGCAGGATATCAAACCGGATTTTATCAGTGTAACTTATGGTGCCAGTGGAAGTCTGGCAGACAATTCTACTTGTGAAATAGCTTCTGCCATTAAACATAAATATGGCATTGAATCAGCAGCACATTTGACCTGCGTAAATTCTACCAAAGAAGAAGTGACAGAGGTTTTGCGCAGACTTGACGAAAATGGAGTGGAAAATATCCTTGCACTGAGAGGTGATTTGGTTCCTGATGTGCCGCCGAAAAAAGAATTCAGGCATGCCAGTGATCTGATTTCCTTTATAAAAGAAAGTTCCTATGATTTTGGAATCTCCGGAGCATGCTATCCAGAAGGACATTTGGACAGCCGCACCCAGGTGGATGATATTCTGAACCTGAAAAAGAAGGTTGATGCGGGAGCAGAGCACTTGATCTCCCAGCTTTTCTTTGACAATAGTCTGTTTTATGATTTTATTGACAAAGCGCGTATTGCGGGCATTAATGTACCGATTGAAGCAGGGATCATGCCGGTAGTCAACAAAAAACAAATCGAGAGAATGGTGTCGCTGTGTGGTGCAAGTCTGCCTTCAAAGTTTACTAAAATGATGTCCAGATATGAAAATAGACCTGATGCCATGCGGGATGCAGGAATTGCCTATGCAGTGAATCAGATCGTTGATCTGGTTTCGCAGGGTGTAGATGGCATTCATCTTTATACTATGAACAATCCGTATATTGCTAAGAGAATCAGTGAAAGTGTAAAGTCATTATTTTAATTTTAAGGAGGAGCTTTGAACAGATTATTACAGTTATTTGATGATAAAGAATTTATTATTCTGGATGGTGCTGTGGGCACAGAACTGCAGAAACGTGGTGTTGCTCTTGGAAAAGTACCTGAGGTGCTGAATATCACTCATCCTCAGATTGTTCAGGAGATGCAGAAAGAGTATATCAGGGCGGGCTCTGATGTGATCTATACCTGCTCTTTCGGTGTCAACGAATATAAGATAGAAGGCTGTGGATATACAGTGGAAGAGCTGATTTTTGCCGCCGTAA
>CABSEO010000426.1 GCA_902476665.1 uncultured Emergencia sp. | reverse complement strand
TATTCCTCGGCTTCGAAGAAGGCTCCGCTTATTTTAAGCATCCGGAAAAACACATCACGGTAGGGAATCCGGTGCGGAAGAGCTTTTATGAAATGGATCGGGAACAGGCGAGAAAAGATTTGGGGTTTGCAGAGGATGATTTCGTGCTGCTGGCCTTTGGCGGAAGTCAGGGCGCGGGACGTATCAATCAGGCGATGATCAGCGTTATGGAAGCCTTCCAGGGAAAGCCGGATATGAAAGTCTGCCTGGCAACGGGGAAGTTCTATTATGACGCTATCTGCAGCGAACTGAAGGAGAAGAATATCAAGACCGGTAAAGATTCCAACATCAAAATCATGGAATATATTAGTGATATGAACCGGTATCTGGCTGCGGCGGATCTTGTGATCAGTCGAAGCGGGGCAATCACAGTAGCGGAAGTAACGGTGTGCGGGAAAGCGGCTATTTTCATCCCATCTCCCCATGTAACGGGAAATCACCAGTATTTCAATGCAAAAGCTGTTGCAGAAAAAGGTGGTGCTATCGTTATTGAGGAAAAGGATCTGGATCATGAAAAGCTGATCGCAAAGATTTTACAGTTGAAGGAGGATCCTGCGATCCTGCAAGATATGGAGGCGAAAAGTCTGCAGTGTGCTCCAAAGGATGCTGCAGGGATGATTTGCGATAATATTGGTGAATTCCAGAAGGTGGAGAAATAAGCGACTATGCGAAGAGATAACCGGGCAGAAAAAAATGTAAAAAAGAAACGAAGACGAAAAAAACGTTATCTGCTGAAGATTTTTCTGTTTCTACTGCTTTGTGCAGGCGTATATTTCGGTGTACATATCGACTATTTTACCGTGGACGGGATCGCAGTGGTCGGCAATGAGGATATTTCAGATGATGAGATTTTGAAACTGTCGGAGCTGAAAACCGGAGAAAATATTTTTGATGTGCATCCGCTGTTCGCGCAGCATCGCATCAAGCAGAATCTTTACATAGAAAAAGTGCGTGTGAAGAGAAAGCTGCCGAACAAGATCGAGATTTCCGTAACGGAAAGAAGCGGACAGGCGCAGTTCCTGATGGGAAAGCGGTTCGTCATTACGGACGGAGAAGGCATGGTTTTGGACATCGCAAAGGAGCAGAAGGAAGTCCCTCTTGTTGAGAATGTCAAGGTGACGAAAGCGAAGAAAAAGAAGACGATCGAAGTAAAAGACGGTGACACCTACGACAAGGCGATGGAGATCATTCAGCGGATGGAGGATGGAGATCTGTATTTCAAGAAACTGGACATTGACGGAACCAGAGTAAACGCTTATATTTACGATGGTCTTGTCTGCCGGGGCAAGTATACGGATCTGCTTAATTGTATGAAATCTGGCGCGTTGAAAACGGTCGTGTTTGATTTGTATCAAAAGGGTGTGGAAGCAGGCGTTATCAACATTGGAAGCAATAATTATTGTTCCTTTACGCCGCAAAATTAATGTGTTATAATAAAAAATGGAATTATTTAAAAAATCACAGGAGGTACTTCTGAATGTTACAATTTGAAGCGAATGACTCTAAGCTGCAGGAAATCAAAGTCATCGGAGTTGGCTGCGGCGGATGTAACGCAGTAAACCGCATGATAGAATCAGGTATGACGGGCGTTTCTTTCATTGCTGTCAATACGGACAAGCTGGTTTTAGACCAGAGATGTAAAGCAGAGACAAAAATACAGATCGGAGAAAAACTGACGAAAGGTCTTGGCGCAGGCGGAAATCCTGAGATAGGACAGAAATCGGCAGAAGAAAATATCGAAGATCTGGAAAAATATATTGCAGGAGCTGATATGATCTTCGTGACTTGCGGTATGGGGGGAGGCACAGGTACAGGTGCCGCACCGATCATCGCAAAACTTGCGAAAGACATGGGAATCCTGACGGTAGGGGTTGTAACCAAGCCTTTCCGCTTTGAAGGTAAAAAACGCATGGAACATGCAGAACTTGGTATTAAATTCCTGAAGAAGTACGTGGACTCTCTCGTTGTTGTACCGAATGACAAGCT
>CABSEO010000425.1 GCA_902476665.1 uncultured Emergencia sp. | reverse complement strand
CGGTCGGTCCGCCGTCATAATCAACCTGAAGGCGGTAACTGCTGCCCGGCGTCAGCAGACGGGTAGCAATCGAGAGCATTTCCCGTCCCACGTAAATGCCATTTTCCAGCTGGTTCCATGAACCGTTGTTTTCGGACAGCCATACGCTGATCTTATCCAGTTCTCCCGGCGGTGTGACCCAAGGAAAATAAAGGTTTCCTCTGGCGGCCAGAAAACAGTTAATGTCTGGTCTATCCGGAGCCTGAACAGAAACAGGAATTGTAATTTCAGGGAAATCGACACGATCCGCAAATACGGTATTTTTCGGTGCGGTCAGCCTTCCTGTTGCATGGTACAGTCCCACAGTATTCAGATCAATACACGAAAAATCCCATTCCACCACAGCGGTGTAGCTGGTTCCGTTTTCCGCATAACATTCCAGATAATACGGGGAGGCGGCGAATAATTCTTCCAGCGCTTCAATTTCGCTGCCCTGTGGGAGCGCAAATGCATTTGTATAAGGATACCATTGCTCTATGGAGGTAATGACAGCAGGCGTCATTTCTTCTACCCGGACGGGAATCTGCAGCTCCTGCAATACAGCTTCACCAAAGGCATACCCCTCCGGCAGTTCAATCCGGCCTGCTGCGGCATATTCTCCCGGAGTGGTCTGGTCAATGGCTGAAAAATCCCATGCGACAGAAAATGTTTCCTGCCGGATTTCTTTACCTGCTGTTACAGTGGCGCAGACGGTTTGATACCGAAGGGCCAGCTGATAAATGTCCTCCAGGTCATCATCAGACGGTGTGGTTCTAAGGGGCAGGGTAAAAGCCGGCAGTGAGAGCAGTTCGCCTTCCTTTTGTATTTCCGTGACAAGGACGAGGGATACTTCTTCCGGTGCTTCCAGGGTTCCGCTATCCAGTGCCCCTGAAGCTTTGTTTTCTAAACCCGGCAGAATCTCCCTTCTTTCATCGGCATTGGCTGGGGTTGCAGTTCCAGCGGCAAATGTAGGGATGCTGCCGGTGAAGCAGAGGAGGCAGGCCAGACAGCCCCCCAGAATACGCCTGCGTATTTGTTTCATTCTCATACGATACGCCCCATTCCAGAGAAAACATACTGACGGTAGGTTTCCCGCAGCTGTTTTCCATTGCGGAGAGCAATCGGAAGTTCCTCCCCGTTTATCAAACGAAAGGCCTGGCTGTCAACATGGCTGATATAATCCATGTTGATTAAAACGCCCCGGTAGCAGGGCAAAAAACGCTTGTCCTTCTGCAATGCGGCAGTGACCTCCTGAAAGCCTCCGCTTACCGGTATCACGCGTTCCGCCGTATGAATCCGTGTCATACGGTTTTGATAATCTATGTATAGAATTTTCTCTGTGGGAAGTTCCAGTTTTTGACGGTCAACCATAACCGAAAGTGTCATCACTTCATAGGGCGGTTTTAGCTGGCACAGCTCCATCGCTTCTTCAAAATCTGCCTGATGGAGCGAAAGCGGCTTCAGCAGATAATAGCTGGCGGACAGGCTGTACCCCATCCGGGCATAATCTTCTGTAATGGTCAGAAAAACGATCTTACAGAGCCTGTTTTTCTGGCGCAGCCTTCTGGCGGCTTCTATTCCATCCATGTTCTCCATATAGATGTCCATAAAGACAAGCTGAAAATTGACCTGGGCGGCTACTTTCAGAAAATTCTCTCCGTCCTCAAATTCTGTCAGCGTATAGTCCAGCTGATGCTTTTTCATATAATTTTCCAGGCAGGCAGACAGTTCTTCTCTGTCCTCTGCTCTGTCATCCACAATCGCAATCTGCATCGTGCCATCTCCTTTGCACAATAATCCAATATTAGTATAACATAAAACCGCAGGAAAAAACTTGCGTCTTAAACAGGAAACCTGCGTCTTAAACAAAGTCGGTTGCATTTCTCTTGACAAGATGCTACTCTAATTATACTACCAGACTTTCCGATGAGAAGGTCTGGTTTTTTTTTGTGATAGGAAATTCCTATCACATAAAACGCTCCGCGAGGATCGCACTGCGGCGGTTAGG
>CABSEO010000424.1 GCA_902476665.1 uncultured Emergencia sp. | reverse complement strand
AGGCAAATCAATATATGATCGCCTGCTTTCGCTGCTCGTTCATTTCCTGCCTTCTGAGAATTACGGTTCAAACGGTCTGCAGTCCGGCGCAGGGCAATTTCCCGCAGTGCAGTTAAGTTTTCTTTTGTAAAAAAACAGCTGGAAGCTCGTTCCGCCTTCCCTTTATGGTATACTTTTCCGGCCTGCAGCCGAATCATCAGCTCTTCCGGCTCAATATCCACCAGTTCCACCTGATCTGCCTGATCGAACACTGAGTCCGGAATTCTCTCAGTGATCACCGTCTGCGTAATAGAGGACACAAGATCATTCAGTGACTCCAGCTGCTGAACATTCAGTGTCGTATACACGTCAATTCCGGCACGAAGCAGTTCCTCCACATCCTGATACCGCTTAACATGCCGGCAACCTGCTCCATTACTGTGCGCCAGTTGATCCACCAGCAATATCTCCGGATGGCGTTTTAATGCCGCATCAATATCAAACTCTTCTGCCATGCCTTCCCTGCGGTCAGCCGTTTTATACCGAAGCCGCTCCAGTCCGTCCAGTAAAGCTAAAGTATCCGGGTTTGTCTGCGGATCAATATAACCGGCCACAACATCCTTGCCATTGTCTCTGGCCCTGTGTGCCGCCTTCAGCATTGCACAGGTTTTACCTACACCCTCAGCGTATCCCAAAAAAATTTTTAAGCTTCCGTATCTTTTTTCAGATGACTGTATCTGGTTTACTGTATTCAATGCAACATCACCTGCCTCTTTCATTCTTATTCATTATATCACATCCTTTCTTTCGGCAGTATAAAGATGTTTATATCAGATGTTAAGATTATGTTAAGACCAGACATTGCCATCACACTCACCAGTCAAAACAACGTGATTCTGATGAATAATGTTTTTTCTGAGTCAAAAAATAACCAGACAGGAATAGACTGCGGTCGCCCGTCATCACAAATAATTTCTGTCATTTTACAGAGAAATCCGGCACCGAAAATCTTAATGCCGTCTTAATACCGCAGCAGAAAATTTTACACACTTTTATTACGAAATATGGATAATAATATAAAGGCGCTGAAAAAAGCCATACCATATTGGATTGGAGGTGGACTGGTTGAGTCTGATGAAAAGAAAACAAAGCATATCACCTTTTCGGATTATTATAGCAGGATTCCTGGCTGTTATTCTCGTCGGCAGTCTGCTGCTGATGCTTCCCATATCCAGTCGTGAGGGCTGCATCACACCTTTTTTAGATGCATTGTTTACATCCACATCTGCAGTGTGTGTCACCGGCCTGGTTGTCTATGATACAGCTGTATACTGGTCAGCTTTCGGTCAGACAGTGATCATCATCCTCATTCAAATCGGAGGACTGGGGGTTGTAACAGTTGCCGGTGCAATTACCATTCTCTCTGGTCGCCGAATCGGTCTGATGCAGAGAAGTACCATGCAAGAAGCAATCGCTGCGCCGAAGGTCGGCGGTATTGTCCGTTTGACCCGTTTCATTCTGCGATGTGCGCTAATCATAGAATTAACAGGTGCAGTACTGTTATTTCCTGTTTTTGCAAAAGAATTCGGACTGCTGAAAGGCATCTGGTATGCACTTTTTCACTCTGTCTCGGCTTTCTGCAATGCGGGATTTGATCTGATGGGAATCAAGGAACCATTCTCTTCTCTGATCAGCTACGGAAGCAATATAATAATTTCTACGATTGTCCCTCTGCTGATTATTATAGGCGGCATAGGCTTCCTTACATGGGATGACATTCGTACAAATCGGATTCACTTTCAAAAGTATCGGATGCAGACCAAAGTAATCCTGACAGTAACAGGTCTCCTGCTCCTTATATCCACTTTGTATTTTTTCTTTTTTGAATTTGCAGACATCCCTGTGGGCAGACGAATACTTCTGTCCTTTTTTCAGGCAGCTGCCCCCAGAACCGCCGGGTTTAATACCGCTGATCTCACTGAAATCAGTGAAGCCGGTCAGCTTTTCATCATAATTCTGATGCTTATCGGCGGCTCACCCGGCTCAACAG
>CABSEO010000423.1 GCA_902476665.1 uncultured Emergencia sp. | reverse complement strand
ACCAGAACATGCGTCAGCTGGTCTACGATAAACTGAAAAGTGCCGAGCTGGTGGGTTTCATCAGATGTGTAAAGGGCTTTGACAAAATGGAATTTCATAAGATCGTCAGAGCGGCCAATCGTAAGAGCCAGATACTTTATGAATATGACAGAGATGATGTAGAGGTGGATCAGATTGCAGATCCGCTGCCTTTTGACATTAATGCACCGTTGATAGAAATTGAAGACAATGCGTTTGCTGAATGGTATCGTGATATCAACGAGGAACAGGATAAATATGACGGAAAAGTGCTGAGGGTGAAAGGCCGCAGTGTACTGGGCGGTGGTATGCCTGATGATAAATTTGTCTTTGGTCGCCATGTGATGACCTGCTGTGTGGAGGATATTCAATTTGCAGGTCTTGTATGCAGATGGGACAACGCTGCCGGTCTGCTGGAGCATGGAGGCTGGGTTACCATTACAGCCAAAGTTAAGGTGGAATTTGATGAAACTTATGGAGAAGTGGGACCGGTGCTGTACTGCTCGGAAGTGACAGAGGCGGAAGAAGCTGATCCGGAGGTGGCACAGTTCTGAACATCAGGATTCTGTAAAATAACTGATTAACTATAAAAAATGAAAAGTCTGTGTATCTGTACGCTGCTCACCAGATACACAGCTTTTTTATTATGTTCCGTCCCCGGCAGGGGCAGATAAAACTATTCAGCATGCAGAGGAGGAAGCGGCAGAGCCGCAGTGGAAAGGGAAAAAGTAATAAAGAAGAAATAGTTGTATATTTTTTGGAAATTGTATACAAAAAACTTACATTTTCCTTGAAAGACGTGGTATAATATTTAATAGAGTAAGTAACAGTCAGTATTTAGAAAGGAGATGTGAGCCGAAATGTACGAAATCGACGATTTAATTATGTATGGAAGTACCGGAGTTTGCAAGGTCTCTGATATTACAACTCAGGTATTTGGCAATGAGGACAAGCTGTATTATGTACTGGAACCTCTGTATCAGAGTGGCGTGATCTACGCACCTGTAGACAATGATAAAGTGTTTATGAGGCCGGTGATCTCAGAAGAGGAAGCAAGACAGCTGATCAGAGATATTCCGGAAATACACACAGAAATTTATAAAAACAGCAGCATGCAGCAGCTTACAAAGCATTATCAATCCGTGATCGACACTCACAAGTGTCTGGAACTTCTGAAACTCACCAAGTCTATCTACATGAAAAAGATGGATGCTCTTGCACAGAACCGTCATCTTGGACAGATAGACAAGAAGTTTATGAAACGGGCTGAAGACCTTTTATTCGGAGAATTTGCAGCAGCACTCAACATCTCCAGAGAAGACGTACAGGCTTATATCAGAAAATCACTGGAAGAATCAGAAAAATAAATATCCTTTGGCAAATAGGCAGCAGATTAGCAATAGTCAGGTTGTCTATTTTTTTGTATCAGATGCTGACGGCCGGACATCAATAAATGATGCTAATTTGATTCGGCATACTTTTTTAAAATAGATGAGAGATACCCTTGACATCATATGAAAAATCGGTATAATATATTTGCATTGTGGTTTATAAATACTAAACATGCGGTTTACAATCTTTGTGCCTGTCATGCACAACAGAAAGAGGGTAAAAAAATGGAAATTGGTCCCAAGATAAAAGCTCTCCGTATTTTTAACGGACTGACGCAGGAGGAGCTTGCGGACAGGGCAGAATTGTCCAAAGGCTTTATTTCTCAGCTTGAACGGGATCTGACTTCACCGTCTATCGCAACCTTGTCGGACATTCTCCAGTGTCTGGGTGTTTCAGTAGCGGAGTTTTTTGCAGAGGACAGCTGAGGACTATTTTGAAAAAGAAGATGACGAACTGAAGAATAAGATAGAATGGATTATTCCCAGTGCCCAGAAGAATATTATGGAGCCAATCAGACTGACACTGCAGGCGGGCGGGCAGACCTATCCGGACAATCCTCATGAAGGTGAGGAATTCGGGTTTGTCCTCACGGGAGAAATTACTATTCATATCGGAAAACAGAAATATCATGCTGAGGCG
>CABSEO010000422.1 GCA_902476665.1 uncultured Emergencia sp. | reverse complement strand
GGACCCGCCATAGTAGTCCGAGTGCGGGAAAGCCGCATACATGGCGAAGGGCGGCAGGTCATTCTATTGATAATCGAATGGAGGTATGCGAAATGCAAAAAGCTGAAACGGTATTATCAATACTAAAGCAAAAATCCAAACAAGATGAATCACACCGGTATGACCGTATCTACAGAAATCTTTTCAATGAGGACTTCTTTTTGCGGGCATATCAAAAAATCCATGCTAAGCAAGGCAATATGACGCCCGGAACAGACGGGACAACCATTGACGGTTTTAGCAGGAAGCAAATTTCTCAACTGATAGAACTGCTCAAATGGGAACGCTATCAACCAAAACCTGTCCGAAGGACATATATCCCCAAGAAGAACGGTAAAATGCGACCTTTGGGTATCCCTGCCTTTGCTGACAAGCTGGTACAGGAAGTAGTACGGCAGATTTTAGAGGCAATCTACGAGCCAATTTTCAGCGATAATTCGCACGGTTTTCGGCCTAATAGAAGCTGTCACACCGCACTGTATCAAATTAAAAGCACCTGTAGGGGAACCAACTGGGTAATTGAAGGCGATATCACCGGGTGCTTCGACCATATCGACCATGAAATATTGTTAAAGATACTCTCGAAGAAGATTGATGACGGTAGATTTCTTGAGCTTATTCGGAAATTCCTGAAAGCCGGATATTTGGAATTCAACCAGAAGTACAATTCGCTGTCGGGAACACCGCAGGGCGGCATCATCAGCCCCATTTTGGCCAACATTTATCTGCACGAGTTTGATAAGTTCATGGAAGGAATATCTGCTGAATACACCAAAGGGAAACAGCGGAGACCATATCGTGAATATCAGATTCTCCAATACAAACGAAACCGTGCAAAAAAGAAAGGCAATCAGGAACAAGCGGATGAGTACCTGCGGCAAATGCAGAATATCCCTGCCTTAGACCCTATGGATAAAAACTATCAGCGTGTAAAATATGTGCGCTATGCGGACGATTTTGTGGTCTGTATCATCGGCAGCAAGGCAACAGCGAATGAAATCAAGGAAAGAATTGCAGGTTTCATGCAAAAGGAACTTCATCTTGAATTGAGCCGGGAAAAAACGAAAATCACCAATCTGTCGGATAAACGAGTGCGTTTTCTGGGATACGAAATTACAAAATCTCAAGAGAACACAAAGCAAGTGGTTGATTCAATCGGTCGAAAGAAACGCTCTGTAAACGGTACAATTCAGTTAGTTGTGCCGGGAGATGTTATTCGGGAAAAGCTCAAGCCGTTCATTAAAAAGGGAAAACCCTATCAGGTGGGGGCACGAGTTAATCTGCCCGTGATTGAAATTATCAGTCAGTACAACGCAGAAATCAGAGGGCTTTACAATTACTATTGCTTAGCAACGGATGTCAGCACGAAAATATCCACATTTCAATATTATCACTATTTCAGCATGATTAAGACAATCGCCCGAAAGGAAAAATCATCGGTCAAAAAGGTTATTCAGAAATATGGAATTGATGTTCCCAGAAAAAATGGAACTGGCACCATGCGTATTGTTGGTATCAGATACAATACGAAAGAAGGCCCTAAAACGATGACCTACTTCAATGACAGTCTAAAAAAGGTTAGCCGACCTGCCGGAGAAATCTCCGACCAATTCGGACAGGTATTAAAGGGTGGTCAGTTAATGAAAAGGCTCAACAGTGATGTATGTGAATTATGTGGAGCAGAACATTGTGCCTTGGAGATTCATCATGTAAGGAAGCTTAAGGACATTGTGAAGAAATACCGAAAACGTGGAACGCCTATGCCTAACTGGGTATGGCTGATGAGCTATATGAAGCGCAAAACGCTCGTCTTATGCCATGACTGCCACGTCAATCTTCATAATGGAACTTTGTAAAATGCTTTAGGAATGGCTGGGGAGCCGTATACATCGAGAGGTGTACGTACGGTTCTGAGGGAGGTTCTCGGAAATCCTGTCATAGAAATATGATAAGGCGTCCGGTTCCTACCCTACGGCGAAACCAAACTGGAAACCCCGGAAGCCGGCGCAGAATTTCAGA
>CABSEO010000421.1 GCA_902476665.1 uncultured Emergencia sp. | reverse complement strand
TCTCCAACCTTATTGATTGTATATGTTCCTGTGCCAGGTCCCGGTTTGGACGGCTGTACACAATAAGCTGTGGCGGACACATTACCGAATTTTACGGTATACTGATACGTCAGATAAGTTCCATAACCATAATCCGCATATCGGTATTCGGCACCTCTTGTCACTGAAACCTGTTGTGAACTTCTTGCATTTCCTGCTGCCGCCATAAATGTCACTGTTTCACCCGGCTCCATCTCATACAAGTCAATTCCTTCATTTTCTGCCTGATCCATTACTTCTGAAACAGTCAGACCAGATTCTTCATCTGTTGTTACTTCCTGTCCATCTGTAAGATCCGTTACAATCTCTTTTGACCCGTCCGAATCAACATCTTCCTCCGCATTACCTGAATCTTCTGTTTCACCGGCATTTCCTTCACCAACTGTATTTTCAGAAGAACTCTTTGTCTGTGCTTCTGTTTCCGGCTCTTTTACCGTAATGTTTCTGCTTACTCTGTAAGCTGGGTGACCGCTGACTGGTTCTACTGCATAGACAGCTTTGTAGGTATCCGGTGTATGTGCATCAAAATCTGTACCGGCTTCACTCTTTGCTTCATGGAATAAAACTTTCACCTTTTTTTCATTCACGCCCTCTATACCGGACAGATCGACTTCCACCTCAAATTCTTCTCCATAGGGAATCTCAATATCCTTTGCTTCCACAATTTCGTCTTTGTCAAGAGTATCCTGCACATCCTGCAGTTCCGGATATTGCTGTTCAAATGAAGTTGTCTCCGGTTCTAATTCAGAAGCAGAAACCGTGACTGGTTGAACGATAACAGACGCCAAAGTTGCAACTGCCATAAATCCCGACAAGAATCTTTTAAATCGCATTTTCATTTTGACTGAGTCCTCTCTTTCTTCGATAATTTACTCCACTTTCGTTCAGGCTTACACCTGCATGAATCAATCATAGAAACCACCTCCCTTGTGTCTTGGATTGACTTTTAAATAAAAACAGGATTGAGCTATTAAGCCGCAAGAGGTAATTCGTAATCATTCCTGCCAAGGGTGCCTCTCATCCATTGCCCTTCACGTTGCCACCGAATACCCGCCGCCAGATGCGTAGCTGGGAAATTCAGGTATCCTCTTGCTGCTGATATGAAATTGTCAAGGTTCACTTTTAGGAGGGAATTTATTGTTTTGAATTAAAATAGACATTTGCCCCTCCACTAACCGCATGTGTGAAAGGGCAAAAATTAACCTGTTTGAAATTTTTTTAGAAAATTTTTTGAAACAGCAAAAACTTACAAAGTTTCCAGCCTGTCTTTTAGTTTCTGCAATACTTTGTTTTTCCTGTTTCTGATTGTCTTTGTACAACACCCGAAATACTGTGCTGTTTTTTTAACTGTGTACTCTTCAAAAAATAATAGTCTTATCAATTCCATTTCTTCTTCAGACAAATATTTCAGTGCTTCCTGCAGCTCTTGTATTTCTGACACCCTGATGACTATTTCTTCTGGTGATAATATATGCAAATAACTGTTGTAACTCGTTTCTCCTACTTTTTCTATTCCGCATACACCATTTTTCTGCATTTTTTCAAGCTGGTATCTTTCTTTTCTTCTTGACTGGTACCATGCCAGATATACGTCTCTGGTAACTTCTACGAGAGTTTCATTTACACGCAGCACATACCGTTGTCTTTCCTTTGGTTTTTTACCACGCATCTTTTATTCTCCCTTCTGAAGCACTCCGGTCAGTCTGCCTGCATTTCTTCTCATTTTCTGCTTTGCCTGTGAAATACATTTTGATACTGCCGGTTCTGTAATTCCAAACACCCGTGACACTTCTCTTTGTGTCCGTTGCTGAAAATAAATTTGATGGATCACCTGTCTCTGCCGGTCAGTCAGCAGATCCATGAATTCTCCAATAGCTTCTTCTATAATCAGTTTTTCAAGTACATTCTGCCTTTTATCCACCAATTCGCACCAGCCTTCTGAAATATGGCTGTATGAAATGCAATTATTATGTTCTCGTACCTCCCTGTTCCTGCACAGCCGATCTTCACCTTCTAATATCA
>CABSEO010000420.1 GCA_902476665.1 uncultured Emergencia sp. | reverse complement strand
GTATTCAATGTATCCAGTGTATCTTCAATTTCTCTTTTGGACGATAAAATGTTTTCTCCCTGTATCTCCTGTCTGTCCAGTTCCTCGTAAGCTTCCAGCAGTTTAATCGCCGTAGGAAGATAGTATTCCATCAGACGTCTGATATCAGATACGTCACAGGCTTCCGCCTCTACTCTTTCAAAAATTTTTCTTGTCAAAAGTTCCATGCGATAGATTTTTTCAGAAACTTCTTCTCCAGGAATTGCATCGTTGCATTCTCTGATCCTGTCGATAAAGTCGTTTCCTGTTCTGATAATCTCCTGAATCTGCGGATCCAGCGCTGCTTTTTTTCGATGGTCCTGCTGTGCCTTCTGTTCTTTTTCAGCCTTAGCTTCTGCTTCTGCTCGATTTATTTCTTCACGCTGACGCATCAGCCTGCGATACTCCCGGTATCCTGTCTCGCTGACCATCAGACATGTATTCTGATCATCCAGATGTCCCTGCAGAAGCCATCCTTTGCGAATCATCCATTTCAGATCTTTTATCACCTGAGAAGGCTTGCGTTCCAGCCGCTTGGCCAGATCACTGACATTATAAAACTGTTCACTGCCAATCACTCTTATGTATTCTCCAAACCTGCGCAGACGTCCAAGAAGTCTGCTCCCTAAAATCCCCATAACGATCAATGGTATCGTAATAATTCCTGTTGTAAATAAAGCGATGGAAATCCCCGGATTACTGCCGATAAAAATTCCCGCTGCTCCGGTGATTAGAAAACCCAAAAGTGTTACAATACCCCCACCATAACCGACAACAGCAAGCGTCCATCCCAGTAACCGCTTGAGCGCAGTTTTGGTATACAGCTGAGATGTCGGATAACCTGAAGTCTCCTGACCTGAAGAATAAGCTTCATAGGTGTTATTTTCAGGCTTTCCATATTTTCTCTGATAATCGCCACCACTATTGTCGCTGCTGAAGTTTCTGTATTCCGGCTGACTTTCCCAGTTTTCTCCTTGTCCGTTCCAGCCTTTCGCCAAAGGTTCATTCCATTCACAGCCGCCTGAAAAATTACCGCCCATCAGGTTATCCATAGCTCTGTTAATGGTATTGGTGATGGTTCTGTTCAGACTGCGAAAATCTTTGGAATCAACCGCACGCTGCACAGTCTTCTGAATATTATCTCCGAATCGTTCCCAATCCGAGTAGTTTTTCATCCTAATCTTCCTTTCTCCTTAACAGCTTGTCTCCACCTGTTCCGGTTGAGAAACCCTTTTGAAACAACAGATTCTCACATGGCGTTACAGAACATACTCTTTCTCAGAAATCCTCCGGCAAACAGTTTTCAACAGTTTTCTGTACGCCAGCTGTACCGCCTCACAAGAATAGAATCCTTGAAACCATTATATCCTATCCCTCGTTTCACTTCAAGAAAAAAGCAGAAGGCTTTCCATGAAGGCAGGCTGGATAATACCGTTTTTCAGTGCGGTATATATCTCTATACCTATTCTTTTTTAAACCACTTGGCCAAAATCGTTCCTGCCCATTTCATTCAGCCGTCAGACCTCTTTGACATGCAGAAAACAATGTATCCTGTATATCAAAAAGAGCCGGAGCACATATCAGTTCCGACTCTTATCCGGAAAACACGCATAAGCAGATAACTCCGGAAACAAAATACACATTGCGACTGAAAATTCATACCGCATCATAACTGAAAAGGTGGTTCTTTCTATTTTAATAAATAGTTCTCAGGCAAGAGGTTAAGCCCGACAAAGATTTTCCAGCAGCTTTGATACATCTCTCTCCAGTTCATCTAAATCTTTTTCATCAGGATGAGAAAGTGCTCTGTCAAAATTATCAAGCATTGGTTTCGCCTTTTGAGGATCTGTTTGTGCCATTTCCTCATAGCGACTCCGCACTGCAGCAGGCATTTTCCCCTGGCATAGGTAATAGCCTAATAAAGTATTACCGGAAGGCAGATTCTGTGCCATTCTTTCTCCAATCTGTGCAAAATAAGCAGGTGATCCGCCAAAACCGGCCGTGCCAAAAATATAAACCTGTTTAGCTTTTAAGCTTTTCAGAAAATCACAAATC
>CABSEO010000419.1 GCA_902476665.1 uncultured Emergencia sp. | reverse complement strand
TTTATAAATCTCGATCTGCTTTCCATAAGTTTTTCGCAGCCTTTCTTCCTCTGCCGCAAAGCCTCTGGATGCATCCATGAAACCACTTTTGTAATCTAACAGTACCAGGCCGTCTTCTTCTTCAAAATAACAGTCAATAATTCCCTGAACAATAACAGACTCGCCATGCAGTTCCATTTTCAGGTTAAAAGGCCTTTCTCGCTGAAGTTTCCCTGCAGCAAAAGCTCTTCCGCAGCGACATCCCAGATCTGTTTTGAAGAAATCTGCAATCCGCCGCAAATCTACGGATGCAGCCTCATCCTCAGTAAAAATTTCAGCAGCTGTCATCACGCTGACTGCCTCTTCAATATAATGCTGACCTTCTGACATCGCTTTATAAAAATCCAGTCGTTCCATAATTCCATGATAAATTGTACCCTTTTCCGCAGCAGTTAAAACCTTCTCGCCCTGTTTGAATCTTGGAACTGCCAGCTCTGCAGAAAATCGGCGAGATTTTTCTGCAGAATCATTAAGCTCTGTCACAGAGTATTTAGACTTCATCCTTCTCGAGGATTCATAGGGATAGATAAATCCCAGCCGTCTTTCCACCTCATGTGCAAGCTGTGCAGACAGCTGTCCGTCATAGATGTCTTTATCCATGGGATTTCCCGCATAATCCCGCTCCTGCAGATCAACTGCCGAAAGATGTCTGCAGTCTGTCAGCTGCAGAGAAGATGCATTTATCAGCATGTCAAGATAGGTAGAATCACCTCCCAGACCGCTTTCTCTAATCTCCAGAAACTTTTCTCCGTCCTTTACCGTTCCTGTCACATAAAGAATATCTTTTGCCCGGGTAAGTGCCACATACAGGATTCTGATTTCTTCCTGCACCTCTTCTCTATGCACCTGTTTCTGCATCAGACGCTGCAGCAGCGTCTGCCTGTACCAATGCCCTTCGAAATCCACTAAAGTCATAGCAATTCCGATATCCTTGTGAAGACTGATACCTCTTCCCAGCCTGGTGTAATTCAGCCGGCGGCCTGCACCGCTTAAGATAACCATGGGAAATTCAAGCCCCTTGCTCTTGTGAATGGTCATAATTCTGACCAGATCGTCATTTTCTCCCACCAGTTTTACCTGTCCCATAGGCACTTTTCTGTCCTTCACCGCATCAATGTACCTGACAAAGCTGTACAGAGAGCACTGCCTGTCCCTGCTGAAGCTTTCCGCCTTGTCTACCAGAGCCCGTAGATTAGCCTGTCTCTGCACACCCCCGGGCATTGCCCCCATTTTAAGATAATACCCAGTTTCCAGAAGAAGCGTCCAGATAAACTTGCCCAGCGGCATAGAGCCGCTCATATCTTTCCAGCTCTTCAGATGTTTCAGAGCAGAACTACACCTTTGACGCAGACTTTCATCGTTTTTCTCCTTTGAATCATTCTTTGCTGCATAATGCATAAAACAGTCAGCATATGAACCTTCCTTGTGACAGCTTCGGATTCTCCCCAGCTCTTCTGCAGAAAATCCGAAGATTTCCGAGTGAAGAACACTGATAAGAGGTACATCCTGCTGCTTATTATCAATGACAGACAGCAGATTCATGAACACTGCGATCTCCATTGTATCGAAATAACCTTCACTTTCATCGACAAAACTCTCTATACCATTCTGTTTCAGCACCTTGTAAAAAACATCTGCATAATTGCGGACTCCCCGCATGAGAATCACAATATCCCTCGGTCTGATGTCCCGTTCAATGCCGGCCTTATGATCATAAAATCTTCTGCCCAGATTTTCCTTGACAATGCGGCAGACTTCAAGGGCTTCCAGCTCCGTATTCTTCAGCTCCGCAAGCGTTTCATCCGATTGTGCCGTTTCTGTATTGACTACTCTGATCCGAGGAAGATAACTGTACTGTCCGTCATAAGGAAGTCCGGGATAGAGCATGGCATCTTTGTCATAATCCTCCATGAGTCCGTCAAATATTCTGTTGATTTCATTTAAGATCACAGGCTTGCTTCGAAAATTCCTGTTCAGGTCTATTTTCATGGAATTCTCGTCACCACTGCTGTAGGCAGCATATTTTGCTTTGAAAATTTCA
>CABSEO010000418.1 GCA_902476665.1 uncultured Emergencia sp. | reverse complement strand
TAATTCCCTTCTCTCCGCAGCAGACTCTGGCTCCGAAACGTCTGAGCAGACTGAGAATCGCTTTATCTCCCTGCAGAGACTCTTCAGAAAGCCCCTTCACCATCAGCCCTTCCTTCGTCAGAGCTCCTGCTGCCAGCCAGAAACAGCCATTGGACCAGTCCCCCTCTACCACATAGGTATCAGGCGCCTTGTACTGCTGTCCTCCGGGAACAGTAAAACCGTCCTTTTCTTCCAAAATCGCAATGCCGAATCTGCGAAGAACCCTAAGCGTCATTTCCACATAGGAACGGGACTCCAGGGGTCCCTCTATAACAATTCTGCTGCCTCCCGAAAGCAGAGGAAGTGCGAAAAGCAAACCGCTGATATACTGACTGGACACATTTCCGGGCATTTTATAAAATCCCGGTTTCAGTCTGCCTTCTATAATAAGCGGTACACTTCCCTGAGGGCTGAGACTGCATCCATGACTGACAAGTTCCTCGTACAGAGGAGACAGCGGCCGCTGAGGCAGTCTGCCCTCCCCGTAAAATGCCGCCTTGTGTCCCAGAGCACCCATCACAGGAAGAAGAAACCGAAGGGTTGAGCCACTTTCTCTGCATCTCATGTCTTCCTCTCCGGCAAGGAGTGCAGAAAGACAGGCCTGTGTAGCTCTGATATCCTCAGAATCCGCATCGTAGCTGATGCTGCAGTCCCTGCCTCCGGTCAGCTTTGAAAGGGCCGAGCAGATCATGGCTCTATGAGCATCGGATTTTGAAGCGATCACCTTAATTTCTTTCATAAAAGTTCTCCCAACTCTTCTATTGTCACACGCTGCAGGCGGCAGCTCCCGATTTTTTCCGGTACAACCAGATCGATAAAACCGCCTTTGCGTTTTTTGTCTGTCTTCATAATATCATAAAGCACATCTTTTGATTGTGCAATGGTTAAATCGAATTCATAAATTTCCAGAATCCTTCTGATTCTTTCTGCAGTTTCTCTGCTGCACCACCCCTGACGGGCAGAGATATCGGCAATCACTGCCATTCCTTTTGCCACGGCTTTACCGTGACTCACCTGAAAGTCGGTTGCTTTCTCGATAGCGTGCCCGATGGTATGGCCGAAGTTCAGCAGCTGTCTGATCCCGGTGTCGAAAGTATCTTGTTCCACATACCGCATCTTGATTGTGGCACACCGCTCGACAATCTTCTCCATTTCAGACTTTGCATTTCCTCTGTCCTCAAGGAGAGTAAACAGTTCAGCATCTGCTAAAACTCCGTACTTTATGACCTCCGCCATACCGTCTTGGTAGATAGATTCGGGCAGGGTTTCCAAAAGCGACGCGTCCCACCAGATCAGGGCAGGCAGGTGAAACGCTCCCGCGAGATTCTTTCCGGCGGGAAGGTTGATAGCTGTCTTACCGCCGATGGAGGAATCCACTGCCGCAAGAAGGGTTGTCGGCACCTGAATCACCGGAATTCCCCGAAGATAAGTGGCTGCGGCAAACCCGGTCAGGTCGCCTACCACTCCGCCTCCCAGAGCTATAAGGGCATCGGCTCTGGTCAGCGGAATTTCCGCAAGGAAGTTCAACAGCTTCAGATACGTCTCCCCGCTTTTTGATTCCTCACCCGGAGGAACCACAAAGCTATATACATCAAAGCCTGCGCATTTGAGACTTTGTATGCATCGATTTAAATATAGTTTTTCTACGTTTTCATCTGTTACGACGGTCAGACTGCCGCCCCTGATCAGGCTGCGGACCTCACCGCCTAACTGCTCTAACTGCATCGTTTTTCTACCTCAATCTTTCTTTCCCTGCCTTCTTTGAGAAGTCGCAGCATTTCCTCTGCATCATTCTCTTCCAGGGCTTTTGCATATTTTGAAAGTTCTTCTATAAGAACATCCAGCTCGTATTTCAGATTATCTCTGTTTTCCATGAACAACTCAGTCCACATATCCGCATCCAGATAAGCAACTCTGGTAAAGTCCCGGTAACTTCCGGCTGAAATGGAAATTCCCATGTTCAGGGCCGTGTCACTTTTGATAAAAGCATTTGACACCACATGCGCCATCTGAGATGTGAAAGCGATAATCCGGTCATGCTC
>CABSEO010000417.1 GCA_902476665.1 uncultured Emergencia sp. | reverse complement strand
GCAAAATATTCTTCGTAATCGTTACTTCCATATCCGGATTCATCAGCACAATATCTGCATCACTGCCTGGCGCCAGAACACCTTTCTTTGGGTACATACCAAAAATTTTGGCCGGATTCGTACTTGTCACTGCTGCAAATTCATTCAAACTCAATCGGCCTTTCGATACACCTTCCGAGAAAACAATTGGCATTCGTGTCTCTACTCCCGGCGCACCATTCGGGCATTTTGTGAAATCATCTTTGCCGTTTTGTTTATCTCCATGGAAATCGAAGCTGCAGTGGTCTGTTGCAATCACCTGCAACGTCCCATCTTTGATTCCCTGCCAGATAGCTTCCTGATGCTCCTTAGCCCGGAGCGGCGGGCTCAAAATAAACTTTAATCCTTCCACCGGATCATCATAACGGCTTTCATCTAATACAAGATACTGCGGACAAGTCTCTCCAAAGACCGTATCCCCTGCTTTTCTTGCCTCCCTGATCAGGTTAACACTCTCCTTTGCCGAAACATGTACAATATACAGCGGAGCCTTTCCTGCTGCTTTTGCCAATGCGATCATTCTGTCCACAGCCTCTGCCTCACAATATGGCGGTCTGGACTGTGGGTGATATTTTGCCTCCGTTTTTCCTTCAGCAACAAACTTATCTCTCAGATAGTGAATAATCGCATCATTTTCACAGTGTACGGTTGTAATGCCGCCAATATCTTTAAGTTTCTTCAACACCTTGAGGGTATCTGCATCTTCCAGTTTGTAGTCATAAGTCAGATACATTTTGAAGCTTGATACACCATCTGCCATCATCACTTCCGTTTCTTTCAGAATATCCTCATTAATATCCTGGAAAACACCATGAATGCCATAGTCTGTTACACACTTGCCATTCGTATACCCCTTATAAACCCCCAGCTGATGATGCAGATTGCATCCTTTCGGACCGAATCCCATATGGTCAACGATTGTCGTCGTACCGCCGAAAGCTGCCGCTATCGTTCCCGTACTGAAATCATCTACAGCTCTTACACCAACATCAATATTGAAGTGTGTATGCACATCAATACCGCCAGGCAATACAACCAGCCCGGTCGCGTCGATGATCTGTCCGCCCTCTGCATCTAAATTCTGTCCGATTTCAGCGATCACTTCATCCTCTATCAGTAAATCCCCTTGTATAACCTTATCTTCCAATACAATGGTTCCGTTTTTTATCAGTTTCTTCATTCTGTCCTCCTGCATTTCACACCCATATATATTCTCTGATTCCATTGAATATCCGACTTTCTTTGCTGTCAGAGAATCTCTCTTCTTCACGAAAAGAGCACAGAGAAATCATTCCCTGCGCCCTCTTAAAAATGATTTATAATCTCTTTAATAAAGCTTCTGTCATGTCTTCATAACCCGGCTTACCAAGTAATGCAAACATATTCTTCTTGTAGCTTTCAACACCAGGCTGGTTAAATGGATTCACACCCAGTATGTAACCGCTGACACCGCAGGCAAATTCATAGAAGTAGAATAACTCACCAAGATAAAATTCATTCTGCGCCGGTATCTTCACCATCAGATTCGGTACCTGTCCATCTGTATGTGCCAGAATTGTACCGTTCATCGCGCTCTTATTAATGAAATCTACAGACTTGCCAGCCAGATAGTTCAATCCATCCAGATCGACATCTTCTTTTTCAAGAATAATCTCTGCTCCCGGATCTTCTACTGAAAGTACTGTCTCAAACATCAGACGAGAACCATCCTGAATAAACTGTCCCATGGAATGCAGATCCGCTGTCAATGTAACTGAGGCAGGGAAGATTCCCTTCTTATCCTTACCTTCGCTTTCACCATATAACTGTTTCCACCATTCTCCGATATACTGGACGGAAGGTTCATAGCTTGCTGTGATCTCAATACTCTTGCCTTTCCTTAAAAGGATGTTTCTGACTGCTGCATACTGCAGTGCATCATTTTCTTCAAAGGCATTCTCAAGGCAGACTTTTCGCATGGATGCAGCGCCGGCCATCAGCTGTTCAATATCTGCACCGCTGACTGCAATCGGAAGCAGACCAACCGCAGTAAGAACAGAGAAA
>CABSEO010000416.1 GCA_902476665.1 uncultured Emergencia sp. | reverse complement strand
AACCACTTCTCCGAAAAGAATATCGTTAGTCCAGTCTGTAGCCGCCGCACCCACTGTTACCATAGCAATGTAATAGACTGCATACATGATCAGTGCAAAAATCGGCAGAGCCAGAATTCTGTTGGTTACAAAACGGTCAATTTTGTCAGAAGCAGTCAGGTTGTCTTTCCTGTGTTTCTTTTCCACAGCCCCGTCAACAATTCTGCTGATGTAAGTATACCGCTGATTAGTAATGATGCTTTCTGCTTCATCGTCCAGTTCTTTCTCACAGTCAGTGATATGCGCTTCAATATGCCTGAGCAGTTCCGCATTCAACTTCAGATCTTTCATCACTTCTTCATCCCGTTCAAAGATCTTGATGGCATACCAGCGTAGAAAATCTCTGTCCACCTTATCTTCAATAGACTCTTCAATGTGTGCAACAGCATGTTCCACACTGCCAGTAAACACATGAGGCATATCCCCTGCCCTATGCTCTTTTGCAATCTCTACTGCCTTTTCAGCGGCTTCAACACAGCCTTCTCCCTTCAGAGCGCTGATCGGAACCACCGGACACCCCAGCTCCTGTGCAAGTTTTTTTAAATCCAGACGATCTCCGTTTTTACGGACCAGATCGATCATGTTGACGCAGACCAGCACAGGAATCCCCAGTTCCATAAGCTGCGTTGTCAGATACAGGTTTCTTTCAATGTTTGTACCGTCAATAATGTTTAAAATTGCATCCGGTTTTTCGTTCACCAGATATCGTCTGGAAACTACCTCTTCCAGGGTATAAGGTGATAAAGAATAAATTCCCGGCAAATCCTGAATGATAATATCCTTGTGCCTTTTCAGCCTCCCGTCTTTCTTCTCAACGGTCACCCCGGGCCAGTTTCCCACATATTGAGCGCTGCCTGTCAGAGCGTTAAACAATGTGGTTTTTCCACTGTTAGGGTTACCGGCAAGTGCGATCTTGTATTCCATTCTTTCTCTTTCCTCCTTACTTGACTTCGATCATTTCTGCATCGGCTTTTCGGATACTGAGCTCATAACCACGCACGGTCAGTTCCATCGGATCTCCAAGGGGCGCTACTTTCCGCACGTAAACCTCCACGCCTTTTGTCAGACCCATATCCATAATTCTTCGTTTCACGGGTCCGCTTCCGTTAAGTCGGGCAACTGTCACAGTTTCGCCGACTTTCACATCTTTCAGTGTGCTCATTTCTTACCTCCAGCTTGTAAAACTATTTTAAAACATGACTTTTGAAGCCACATCTTTTCCAATTGCTACACGACTGTCCTTAACCTGAACAATCAGATTTCCCGAGACCTGACTGATAATCGTCACCGGCTCATTCACTACAAAGCCCATTTCCGCCATGTGCTGACGTTCCTCCGGCTTGCCCGTTATTTTCTTTATGGTGACTGTCTCACCGGAATTTGCCATTGTTAAAGGCATCATGCATTTCCTCCTGATAAAATAAATTTCTGCTAGCCTTGCCCATATAGTTAGCTAATGCTAACTCACTCTCCAAATAAAACGAGTCCTCTCTTCTTCAGCACTTCCGCCAGAGCTGACCCGCTGCTGCTGTGACAATGTTCAATGGGGAACCCCCCACGCTTTGATTCCTGCTTGGCCACGTTAACCATTTTATGTGATACGGTGGTTGTAAAGCAGATCAAAAGGTCAGGCGTACCGATTTTCCTCTTAATCGCTCCTTTTTCTTTGGTATACACCTTGGCAGTACAACCATAGTTTTCACAGATTTCTTCATACTGGCGCTTCATTCTCTCATTACCGCCGATAATCACCACACTCATTCCGGCATGCCTCCTTTCAAGTTAGCCTATACTAACTTTTTCCATGCACATAGGTTAGCATAAACTAACTTTCTTGTCAATACCCTTTTTTTATGGTAAGATGAATCAAGAATTAAAAAACGAAAGGGGCAGGAGCAATGCAAATCCGACAGTCAGCAGAAGACTATTTTGAAACCATTTATATGCTGAAAAAAGCTAACGGTTCTGTACGCGCCATTGACATCGTTAATCATCTGGGATTTTCCAAACCGACAGTCAGTGTTGCCATGAAGAAATTCCGTGAAAACGGTTTCGTTACAGTAGA
>CABSEO010000415.1 GCA_902476665.1 uncultured Emergencia sp. | reverse complement strand
TGCAGAATATAAAGTTGATGTATTAAAGAAATATCTGTAATGAGATAGAAATCCCCGTCGCTTGTTGAAAAACAGCGGCGGGGATTTTTTTACGTTCTATATCAGAATCTGAGAAAAACAGATTATCCATCGGTCTCATAAGCGGAAATGTCTTCTTCAGATACTGATCAGTTAACGATTGATATATTCCATTGGAATCTGATAAACCTATGTTGCAGATTTGTAGTTAGCAGTTAAAAATGAAAAGTCGTTACATTTTGATATAAAGATATATCGGGATGTAGCGATTTTTCCTTTTTGCGGACTTTTGATTTGAGAGTGTCTATGCTACAATAGTTAGCAGAAGAAGTAGCAGAAGATTTTTTGCGTCAGGAGGCTATACGATGGGAACATATCTGAATCCGGATAACAGTAAATTTCAGGAAAGTATTAATTCTGATATTTATGTAGATAAAACGGGATTGATTACCTATACCAATTCTGTTATGCACACGCAGCAAAAATGTATCTGTGTCAGCCGGCCGCGCCGGTTTGGAAAATCTATGGCCGCCAATATGCTTTCAGCATATTACAGCCGTGGCTGTGATTCAAAAGAATTATTTCAAAATCTTGAGATCGCTGAGGATGATCAGTTTGAAACATATCTGAATCAGTATGATGTGATTTTCCTGAATGTGCAGGAGTTTCTGAGTCAGAGTAAAAATATCGATGAGATGATCTCTCTGATTCGCAGAAGCGTATTGTGGGATTTGTTGGGGGAATATCCGGAGTTTCGGTATTTTGATACTTTCAATCTGACACGGACGATGCAGGATGTTTATCAGCAGACGAAATGCCCGTTTGTAGTGATCATCGATGAGTGGGATTGTGTGTTCCGGGAATATAAAACAGATCGGGAGACGCAGGAACGGTATCTTGATTTCTTACGGGATCTGCTGAAAGATAAAGGATATATTCATTTGGCCTATATGACAGGAATCTTACCGATAAAAAAATATGGAACACATTCTGCATTGAATATGTTTGATGAGTTTTCGATGATTGAGCCGGGACCACTGGCGTCTTATGTTGGTTTTACAGAAACAGAAGTTCAGAAACTGTGCGGTCAGTACGACATGGAGCTTGAGGAAGTGAAAAACTGGTACGATGGATATTCTTTTGATAAAGGTTTATCAGTGTACAGTCCGCGTTCGGTTGTAAGCTGTATGCGTCTCGGAAAGATAGGGAATTACTGGAATCAGACGGAGACATTTGAGGCATTGCAGGTGTATATTGATATGAATTTTGACGGCCTGAAAGATGATGTACTCAGTATGATTGCGGGAAATCAGGTTCCTGTCAATATCGGAAGTTTTACGAATGACATGACGACATTCCGGTCGGAAGATGATGTGCTGACATTGCTGATTCATCTTGGCTATCTCGGATATGACAGCGATAATAAAGCTGTATTTATTCCAAATGGAGAGATTCGGTCAGAGTATGTGAATGCAGTGTCTGTATCTGACTGGGGAGAAGTCTCCAAAGGTTTGAAAAATTCTGCGGACACGCTGCAGGCTATCTGGGAAAATCGACCGTTGCAGGTGGCAGAAGGAATTCGGCAGGCGCATTTTAAAACATCACATATCCAATATAATGATGAGAATGCTCTGAGTTATACGGTATCGCTTGCTTTGTATGCAGCAAGAAATTTTTATACGGTGCACAGAGAATTTCCTGGTGGAAAAGGATTTGCAGATCTTGTGTTTATTCCACGGAAGAAGTTTTCGGAGAAACCGGCACTGGTCGTGGAATTGAAATGGGATAAGACTGCCAGAGGGGCGATCACGCAGATAAAAGAAAAAAAGTATTGCCGCAGTCTGGAAGAATATCACGGAAATCTGTTGCTGGTAGGAATTAATTATGACCGTAAAACATACATGTTGCATAGAAGAAATGGAGCGATAGAAATTGCAACCTTTTGATTTCGTATTTTCTATGCTATAATGAAAAAACAAGTGAAAATTAATGGTTTAGAAAAAGAAAAGGAGAGAGAAGACATGAAAAAAAGAAACAGAAGACTGCTTGCCGTATTGTGTGCTGTCGTTACTGCGGCAGGTATCGCAGCACCGGCGATGACTCCGGTG
>CABSEO010000414.1 GCA_902476665.1 uncultured Emergencia sp. | reverse complement strand
AAACAAGAACACTGGATCACTTTTTATGTTAACCAGTGTTCTTATTTTGCCTCAGGGTTTTCAACAGGGGCAGGCCCCATAGATTTTAGCGGTTTCGGACGTTTTCCACATGGAAAGACGGGATTGTATACAATTTATTGCACATTTGCCTGTGGAAAACTTTATCCACTATAAACCCATAAATTTCAATATTATTAGCATCTTCTTCCATTTGTCAAGAAATAGTTATCCACATATTTTTCAGTATTTATCCTTGTTCTTCTGTTCGGCTGTCTACCACCTCTCTTTTTTCAGCTTTGGGCAGCTTCAGATTGAAATGCTGTGCTGTAGCCTTCATAATGGATGCAGCCAGTTCCTTCTGATATGATGGTGTTTTCAGATTCACCAAATCTTCAGGATTTGACAGAAAACCGCATTCTACCAAAATCATCGGATGATTCGGATTCTGAAACAGATAAAATCCAGACTTCTGCAATACAATGCGGTCTGCATTTTTTCCCAGCTTTTCTTTTAAAGCTGTCTGAATTTCCTCTGCCAGCAATTTGTTCTCTTCTTTCAGTTCTTCGTTTTCATTTTCCGGATAAAAAACCTGGGCTCCATGCACTGAGCTGTCAGAGAGAAAGCTGTTCAGATGAATGCTGATGGTTAAATCCGGCTTGGTTTCCTCTATGATCTTTCTCCGTTGTCTCATATCACCGACTTTTGACCATACTCCCTCACTGTTCTGATAGAGCCCCTCCTCTGTTTTTCTGGTCAGAATCACCTTGATGCCGTAACGCTCTGCTTCTGTTTTTAATGCTTTTGCAATACTGAGATTAATCTGCTGTTCTTTTGTACCGTCTGAAGCAGAGGCTCCTCCATCCATACCTCCGTGACCTGCATCAATGACCATGGTCAACGGGGGTGATAATTGTGCAGCAGTTCTGAGCACCTGATGATATCCGGGAACAGCACAGACAAATCCTATGAACAGCAGTACAATTACAGTTTTTTTCAGTTTCAATGCAGACTCTCCTTTACCCTACGATGTTGCTGCAAAAACAACCCCAAAAAATCGGCGGCGGCAGCTTTCTTATTTTTCAATATATGTTATACTGAAAGTAATCATGTCACTGGGAAATTGAAGGAGTTTGTTTATGAAAACGAAAAGACTTTATCAGGAAGATGTATATAAAAAAAACTGTACTGCAGTGATTACCGATATCGCTGAAGATTCTGAGGGTATTCTTCTCACCTTTGATCAGACCGTTTTTTTTCCTGCCGGAGGCGGTCAGAGCTGTGATACCGGAACAGCAGGCGGACTGACAATTATCGATGTATTTGAGGACAGCGGGTTCATCAGGCATCGCTGCCTCGAAAAAGAATGTAAATTGTCGATAGGCGATAAAATAGAACTTGCAATAGATTGGGAGAGACGCTTCGATAACATGCAGCGTCACTGTGGAGAACATATTCTGTCCGGAAAATTTTATGAACTGTACGGAGGTGTTAACCGGGGCTTTCATATGGGAGCGGATTATATGACCATCGATATCAGCCTGGAAGAGAATCCTGACTACAGCAAGATCACCTGGGAGATGGCAAAGGAAGCAGAACTCCTCACAAATGAAGCCATATGGAAAAACCTGCCCGTTATCACACGCCGCTTTGAAAGCCGCAAGGATGCGGAAAAACTTCCCCTTCGCAAAGCTCTGGCTTTCGACGAAGACATCTCTATTGTCTGTGTCGGTTCTATTGAAAATCCTGCGGACTGTGTGGCCTGCTGCGGCACCCATCCGTCAACTTCAGGACAGGTCGGCATGGTGAAGATATACAAAGTCGAAGTCAACAAAGGGATGTTCCGGATCTATTTTGAAGCCGGACAGAGAGCTTTCAGACAGTATCAGCAGCGTTTTGATGTTCTGACCACTCTGGAGAACCGGCTTTCCGCCGGTTTCGACGATCTCCTGAGTAAATATCAGGCGCAGCAGGAAAAGACAAAAGAAGTCAGAAATGAACTCTACCACCTGAAAAAGTGGGTTATTTCCAGGGAAATCGACGATATCAGAAACAATATGACTCCAGCTTTTGTCAGAAAATACGATCAGCTTACGATCAGTGATATGCTGGATATCGGAAAAGGACTG
>CABSEO010000413.1 GCA_902476665.1 uncultured Emergencia sp. | reverse complement strand
TTGCTCTCATTATTATGGCAGTGACCATTACGCCTAAAATGCTTGGATATATTTATGATGTCGGTATTCTTCGTGCCGGAGGCGATACCATGTTCTGTATGAAACTGGAAGTGGTGACAAATCTCTGCCTTCAGGTCCCCATGGCATTTTTTGCTGTCCTGGTGCTGAAAGCAAGTCTGCCGGTGGCAATGCTTCTGGTGGAGTCTGTTGCCGTGATCAGAATTGCTTTCAGCGTAGTCAGATTCAGAAGCCGGAAATGGATTAACATCATGACAGATATTACGGAAGATGACAATGAATAAGATGAACAGGCTTGTTTGGATTCTGACTGAGTTTTCTTACTGATTTAACATAGATACCAGTTTTGGTTCGATGAGCTCCCAGGGAAATCCGACAACCGTGTCAAAAGATCCTTCATAATGATCGATATATTTTCCAAAGATACCCTGAATGGCATAGGCACCCGCTTTGTCGTAAGGTTCAGTCGTATCAAGATATGCGTTCAATTCTTGATCAGTGTAGTTCTTGCAGTAAACTCTGGTTACATCATATAATACAGTTCGGATACTCTCACCGGCTGTCAGGATGGCAACACCTGTTGCTACCTGGTGGTCGGTGTTTCTGATTTTTGAAAGCATTTCAAAGGCATCTTTTCTGTCTCTGGGTTTTCCCAGAATGCTGTCTTTATAGACCACCGTATCGGCAGCGATAATCAGACTGCCGTCAAGGTTTTGAGCTTTAGCCATTTGTTCTGCCGCAAGGGCTTTTTTCAAAGCCAGAAACATAACTGCATCCTTTGCGGAAATATGTTCAGGCAGAGTTTCCTTTATGTCTGTAGGTCTAATCAGAGGATCAAACCCGTGTCTTTTCATAATTTCAATACGTCTTGGTGATGAAGATGCTAAAATAATTTTTCTGTTCATTTTTTCCCTCCCTGTATATTATGGCATAAAACCGGAATTTTGCCAAATACTATTAAAAGATTGAATATACGGAGGTGATCAAATTGGAAAACAAGACACAGAAAAAAGAAGTGCAGAAGAAGGACGTTGCCAGAGCCTATGAAAAATATACAAAGAAGTTTACCCCCAGACCTGCCTATTTTAAAAATAGCCTGAGAGCGTTTATTGTAGGTGGACTGATTTGTATGGCAGGCTTTTACGTTAATAATCTGCTTATGAGCAGAGGAGTCAGTGAAAAAGACGCCGGGATTTATGTGACCATTGGCATCGTGGCCCTGGCTCAGCTGCTGACCGGTTTCGGCGTTTTCGATTCTATTGCCAAATTTGCGGGAGCCGGAGTAATTGTGCCCATTAGCGGATTTGCCAACTCCATGGTTGCTCCGGCGATCGAATATAAAAAAGAAGGACTGGTTCTCGGTGTCGGCGCAAAGTTGTTCAGTATTGCGGGACCTGTACTGGTCTGCGGTATTGCATCCGCAACAGTAGTGGGCATCATTTACTGGATCGCAGGATTGTTTTAGAGGTGGATTATGGCGGAAAAAAAGTTAGGAAAACAAACAGTGAGATTTGAGAAATGTCCGTATATTATCGGTTCAGCGGCAGTCGGAGGTAAAAAGGAAGGTGAGGGACCTTTGAAAAGCTGGTTTGATCTGCTGCTTGAAGATGACATGTTCGGTGAGAAGACTTGGGAAAAGGCTGAAAGTAAGATGTTGAAAGAGGCCATGCAGACAGCGCTTCAAAAATCGGGTAAAAATAAAAAGGATATTGACCTGGTGCTGAGTGGCGATTTGCTGAATCAGATCATGTCATCTTCCTTTATGGCCAGGGATCTGCATTTACCCTTTCTGGGACTGTATGGAGCATGTTCAACAATGACAGAATCTCTTCTTTTAGGTTCTATGCTTACGGATGGAGGTTTTGCCCATAACATTATTGTCGGTGCTTCCAGTCATTTCTGTACAGCAGAGCGCCAGTTCAGAATGCCGGTGGAACATGGAAATCAGAGACCGCCATCAGCACAGTGGACTGCAACTGCAGCGGGGGCGATGATAGTGTCAGAGGAAAAAGCAGATCTTGACAGAATAGGAACCGCAGACGGGCTTTCAGGCGCAGTGCTTCATAGAAATGTGACTGTGGACTGCGGAACCATCGGAAAAGTGATAGATGCAGGGATAAAGGATGC
>CABSEO010000412.1 GCA_902476665.1 uncultured Emergencia sp. | reverse complement strand
TGTGCGTCCAGCACCTGTTCCTCGTCCACATCCTCTACGGCTTCCTGTGCATCTGAAAATCCTTCAGCTCCCACCTCTGTCACAGCTTCTTCTGCTGCCAGCAGTGAAAGCGGCTGCCCTGCAACCATGGATACAGTCAGTAATGCACATAAAAACTGTTTCAACCTCTTTCTCTTCATCTTCTTTCCCTCGTTTCTGTACATTTTTTATTTCTGTACATTCTTTCACGAAAAATTATATCATGCAGTATAAATACAAACAACACATTTTCCTGTTTTTCATAAGCTTTTTCAAGCTTTGATATGCTTTTGATATGCTTTTAATCAGCTTTTCATTAGCTTTTCAAATTATGAAAATGCTGTTCATTCTCCCGAATTCATGTTATACTTTACCATAAACATAAGAGGTGACAGACAATGAACATAGCATTAATTGATGACATGCCCCAAGTACTTACCCATACCAGGAAGCTGATCCAGCAATTTGCTGATTCCAACAATATAGATTTTTCCATCACCTGCTACTCCAGCAGTGAGGAACTGCTTGCAGATTTTACCCCACATAAATATTCCATACTTTTTATGGATATCTATATGGACGGACTGCCAGGCATTGAAGCTGCCCAGCAGATCCGCAGACAGGATGAAAGCTGCCTGATCGTTTTTCTGACAAGCAGCAGTGACCATCTGCCTCAAGCCTTCCACTGTCATGCTTTTGACTATCTCCAAAAGCCTGTCACGCAGAAGGATATTTCCCGTGTCCTTCAAGATGCCCTGCGTCTGATGCAGACAGATATCCAGTATCTGGAATTCACTCATAACCGCCAGACGGTCCGGATTCCCCATAGTGAGATCATCAGCATCCTTTCTGATGACCACCGTACCGTTGTTACAGACAATAAAGGCGGCCGTTATGATCCGCTGATCAGCTTTTCAAAGCTGACTGCTGATCTTGAGAATGAAAGCCGTTTCAGGCAGATTAACCGGGGAATCCTTGTGAATATGGACTACATTTCCGGTTTTGACAGCAATCTGTGTATCCTTTCCAACGGCCAGAAGCTTCCTGTATCTACACGCAGACTTTCCAGGATCCGTCAGCAATGGGAGGATTATACGTTTGCCTCCATCCGTCACAAGATGGCAGAAAGGAGACTTCATTCATGACTTTACAGTATTTTTTCTCTGACGTTTGCACCTACCTTGCCATTATCCCTGCAGCCATTTTCTGCTTTCTTCCCACCAGGCAATATATGAAATGGCCATCCCGGTCCGTGATCCTTGCATTTTCACTTCTTTTCATCCTGATGGTGCCTGTTGGAGTCTGTTTGGGATTTTTCTTTCATTTGGATGACAATATCACAGTGGGGATTATGATCATCATATTTTTCATCGGTTACAACCGCCTTCTTACTACCCGTTTCAGCCAGAACCTGAATACGTTCTGCCTGTGCATAGCACTGATGGCATTTTGCAGCAATTTTGCCAGAGGCTTTGACGCCCTGCTCCATCCTGCTGCACCTGCAAACAGTTTCAGTCTGGAAGCCTGTCTTTTTCAATTCGGATGCAGTATTCTTCTGGTTCTGCTTCTTGGGTGGCCGGTTGCCCATTTTGGAAGCAGGCTGATCCATTTTCTGAAGGCAGATGCCCCCTGGTACGCCATGTCTCTTGTTTCCTGTACATTTTTTATTCTGAATATTTTCATCATTCCCCATAACTACCAGGTACTTTATTCGTATCGTGTATTTACTGTATTCTGGCAGATACTGGTTTGTATGATCTTTATGCTTTGTTTCATTTATTTTGTTTTCTATTTTGTAGCGCAGACAATTCTGACAAATGCAGAGAATTCCCGGAAGCTGCGGCTTATGAGCATGCAGGAATCCCTATATCAGAGACAGCAGCGATACATAGAGCAGACAGCTGTGCTGCGCCATAATTTCCGTCAGACTGTAGTCACTCTCCAGGGTCTTTTAAATGAACAGGATTACGCTTATCTTAGTTCTTATCTGGATGAATATATGAAAACCTTGCCTGTAAAGGAAACCAGTGATTTCTGCCAGAATTATGCCTTAAACTCCCTGCTGAATTACTATCAGCAGGCAGCACAGAATCAACAGATCAAGACACACTGGAAAATCCAGCTTCCTT
>CABSEO010000411.1 GCA_902476665.1 uncultured Emergencia sp. | reverse complement strand
GTCCAGCCTTTCTGTACACGGCGTGGAACACAAGGTGTTTTCCCGCAGCAGCTTCGGTGCCTCTGCAGCTCCGCCCCGGTAGCTTACACCGCCGTCAAAGGGAATTCCGAAAATCACCACATCTGCGTCGGACTCCTTCATGTCAGGTCTGTTCAGACCGCACCAGGTCTCCTGATTCTTTGCAAACTCATTTTTTACCAGCATATGGACACTCCTTTCCTTGTTCCTGTTTCCATCATACTTGTTTCGTCAGCGTCTTGCCGCTATCCTTTGATCCGCAGATTTCCCCTGCGGTAATCAGCATCATTCTCAGGATCTACAATTTTACATCTCTGTTGCAATCCTTAGAGTAAATATACGCAAATTCCTCATCTCCCACGGCATAGCATGCCTGCGGGCAGTAAGCACCCATATACAGATAGTCACCTTTTTTGACAGGAATCCACTGATTATCCAGATTGTACATTCCTCTGCCAGAATAAATATAGGCTCCATGCTCCTGCACATGGGTCTCGATATAACCGTGACTGGCTCCCGGTGCAAAGCTGAGAATATGGAAATTCATATCAAAACCCAGATCTGCAGCTGCAGGCAGAAAATCCTTCATCACTGTATTATCCATGCCCTCCAGTTTCATGGCAGGAAGCTGGTGGACATTACCTGTAACAGTATGGGCCGCATAACCTTCCAGTCGCTCATACCGTCGTTTATATAAAAAACATCTGGCATCTTCCTCTGATGTGTTTTCAAAGCAGAGTTTTTCTTCCTCCGGACTGAAAATATATCCGCCTTCCGGAAGAACCTCTTCTCCGTCCCCATTATATACTCTCAGACTGCCGGAAAGAACATAGAGAAAAGTTTCAATGCCGTTTCCGCCAAAGCCTTCTCTGCAGCAGCCTCCCGGTTTGACACAGAGCAGATAATCTGCAAAAGAAGCGCCCAGTTTCGGCGACGCCAGAATCGTTGTCTCACAGTTTTCAAAGCCGGGTATTACATTTTTGACCAGACCATCAGGCTCAATCACTGCAAAATTCCCTCGTCTGATGACAGAACGATTTTCCAGAAGCCCCTGACGGCAACCTGTTACATTGTTCAGATAACTCATGTCTTACTCCTTTCCCACCGTGACTCGTCCCAGATCATCAATTCCCATAACCTTTTCGCCTTTTTTACGCAGTTCTGCCGTATATCGGAGAACTTCTCCATCTATTATTTCTCCGGGACAGATAATTGGAATTCCCGGAGGATAAGGGATGATAGAACCGGCACATATTCTGCCTGCCGCTTTTTCCAGCGGAATTCGTTCGCGTTCAGTCGGTATAGGGCACTGCACCAGTTTTTTCACAGTAAGGCTCTGCACTGCCTCCGGCATCTTCTGCTGGCTGCTGTTCCCCACAGTTGAAAGTTCCGTCAACGCCTGCAGCAGGCGCTCATAGTCACATCGCCTATTTCCAATTCCGGTCATGCACATGACAATATTTCCTGTCACCAGCTCCGGATAAATCTGATATTTCATCAGCTGTTCCTCCAGCTCAAGACCGGTAAATCCGCATCTGCTCATGTCCAGATTGATCTTGGTGTGATCCAGCATAAAGTCTGCCATGACTCGAAGTCCGGGAATCTTTTCGGCCTCTCCGTAGAAATACTGCAGATTGTCCTCCCATGCGCCGATAAGACTTCTGCCCCGTTTTTCCAGAATTTCTGCGTTGAGATCGGCTGAAGCCATGAGAAGATAAGAGGGGCTGGTGCTCTCGATGAGCTGCAGCTTATCCTCAAAGTCGTATTTATCTATCCGCTCTGAGCACAAGTTGACAACAGCCGTCTGGGTAAAGGCCCCCAGAGTCTTGTGAATACTGTTGATAACAATATCTGCGCCCAGATTCTCCGCAGCCAGAAGCGGCAAACCGTCTTCTTCTCTGATATACCGGTCAAAAAATTTCAGATGCGCGCCGTGGGCCTGATCTACTATGAGAATTTTACCGGCCTCATGGACAGCCTCCGCAATAGCTCTGATATCACTGCAGATACCATAATAGTTGGGACTTGGCAGAATCACCGCATCACTGTCAGGATGCTCCTTCAGGCAGCGACGAATTTATTCTGCGGTGATCTGACCCGAAATCCCGTAACTGTCACGCATCTCAGGATA
>CABSEO010000410.1 GCA_902476665.1 uncultured Emergencia sp. | reverse complement strand
CTTCCGTTTCAACTTTCTGAAAAATATCTTGAAGTTGGCATGCCGATTGTGTACCTTTCTCTGTAAGAGATACATACAGGGATCGGCGGTTTCCGTTTTTCTGTCTGCGCATAACAAGACCGGCTTCTTCCATACGCATCAGAATACTCCCAACTGTAGCCGGTTCAATTTCACAGTAAGCTGCAATAGTTTTCTGGTCAGCTTCGTGATATTTCAGTAAAAATTCCAGAATTTTGGGTTGTCCAGGCGTCAGACCTATTTTGCTGACCTGACTCAGTATTTTTTTGTAAAACATAGCATGGGTTTTCATCAGCAGATAATGCAGACTCTCCATTTCTCTTACCTCATTTCATCCAAACTATTCAATGATAAGTGTTCTTATTATAACGATGCTTATTATATTCTCTCTATAATTTACTGTCAAGGATAAATTAAGCTGGCAGGTTTGCATATATGGTGAAATTAACCTTGACTAATATACCATAGAGGGGTATACTATTTATGATATTTAAAAGATATTCTGACAGGAAAGAAGAAATAGCAGAAAGGGGACATACTTGATGGAAGAAGCCAGATGTGCAGCTTGTACAGAGCGGAGCAAGCATAGAGATGAGAGAGAATATAGGGATCTAATCAATCGTCTCAGCCGTATTGAAGGGCAGATCCGTGGAATAAAAAAAATGGTGGAAGAGGATCGTTACTGCATTGATATCATCAATCAGGTTTCAGCAGTCAGTGCTGCAATTAATTCTTTTAATAAAGTGCTGCTTTCTGAGCATATTAAATCCTGTGTCACAGAAGACATTCAAAAAGGTGGAACTCAGATGGTTGACGAACTCTGCGCAACTTTGCACAAACTGATGAAATAACCATAAAGTCGACAGAGGTAGCTTATGAAAGAAAAATTTAGAGTAACTGGAATGACTTGTTCCGCCTGCTCAGCCCGAGTAGAAAAAACGGTGAGTCAGCTTTCAGGAGTGAAAGCTGTCAGTGTCAATCTGCTGACAGGAACTATGCAGGCGGATTTTGACGAATCACAAATAGACGATAAAAGTATTATTACAGCGGTGGAAAAGGCAGGGTATGGCGCTTTTTCGGAGAAACCTGAAAACAGCATTTCTGAAAGTACAGCCAATACTGCAGGGAGGGCTTCCGAAGCAGTTCTGGATGAGACCCGGCAGATGAAACGCCGTCTGATCTGGTCAGTGGTGCTGCTTATTCCCATGATGTATTTTTCCATGGGACACATGCTGAGAGGGGAACACGTGGATATGGAACATCCGCTAACCAATATTCTGGCACAGGTACTTTTTCTGATTCCTATTATATTTTTGAACAGAAAGTATTATGTGAAGGGATTTCCAAGCCTGTTTCGAGGGAATCCTAACATGGACAGTCTCATCGCCCTGGGATCTGCAGCAGCTGTTTTATATGGAACTTTCGCGATTTTCCGTATTGTTCACGGATTTGAGACCGGAGATTTGGACCTGGTATATCGCTACGCAGGGGATGTTTATTTTGAATCAGCAGCTATGATCCTGACGTTAATTACAGTGGGAAAGTATCTGGAAACCAGATCTAAGGGAAAGACAAGCCAGGCCATAGAAAAACTGATGAATATGGCTCCCAAGACTGCAAGAATAGAACGTGAAGGAAAAGAGATGGAAATTCCTGCCGCAGATCTGGTTAAAGGAGATATTCTGCTGATTCGTCCGGGGGAGAGTATCGCTGCAGATGGTGAAATTATCAGTGGCACTACCAGTATTGACGAGTCTGCCCTTACCGGAGAAAGCATTCCTGTGGAGAAGCAGGCGGGAGACAGAGCAGTATCTGCAACCATCAATAAGAGTGGATTTATCAGAGTCAGATGTGATAGAGTAGGAAATGATACTACCATAAGCCAGATTATTAAACTGGTGGACGAGGCAAGTGCCAGTAAGGCACCTATTGCCAGAACGGCAGATAAAATTGCAGGGATCTTTGTTCCGGTTGTTATTGCCATTGCGGCGGTAGCTGCAGTAGTCTGGTTTATTTCCGGAAGCGGGTTTGAATTTGCTCTTTCCATTGGTATTTCGGTTCTTGTTATTTCATGTCCATGTGCGCTGGGTCTGGCTACGCCTGTGGCGATTATGGTGGGGACCGGTAAAGGGGCCGAAA
>CABSEO010000409.1 GCA_902476665.1 uncultured Emergencia sp. | reverse complement strand
AATCTCCCAATGGTGCCAGCACACTTGGACCCTCAAAATCATCCCAGGTCATACGAATCAGAACCTTGCGATAGTAATCTGGATCATTAAGCTCCCAGTTAACACCTTCTGCATTTTCCATCTCAGTTACCGGTGCAACAGAACCACTCAAAACCGGATGCTGGATAGACGGACCAAGGATTTCTCTGCAAAAGGTTGTCACCCAGATATGATTGATACAGCCAGGTCCCTCAATATCTGCCATAACTGCTGTGTCGCCTGCATTTACCAGCCAGTAATCTTTGTTTCTTCCACTCTGATCCCAGCTGGAAGCTCTGGCAGTTCTCGCATCTGCAACTGTTGTAAGATTTTTTAAAAAAGACATATTATTTTTCTGCATTTTTTTCCTCCTAATTGTATTTTTCTGTAAGCAATCGTTTGCGCAAACGTTTTTATAAGTTTAGTATATCATCGACTTCAAATTTGTCAATTATCATTTTTCAACAATATTGTTTTACAAATTTTGTTAATGTTTTTTTATGATATCAGAGGAAAAAGATCAAAAATCTGTTCATGCTTGCATAATTGTATGATATACATATATCCTGAAAAGAACCTTCGTGCGTATCCCGGGACAATCCGTGGAACCGAAGAATGGGATGATACCTATAAAATCAGGACTGTAGTGGAAAGAGATATCAATCACATCAAGGATAATCTGTGTCTTGCAGGGCGCCGGACTCAAAATAAAAAGACTCTGCATGCAGATCTGATTCTTGCCGGCATCACACAACTCATTACTGTTGTTCTTGCAGACAAAATCAAACATCATGAATACATTCGAAGCGTAAAGCCTCTCATAGCATAGGACTTACCAACTCCATAAAGCCATGGGCTTATTAGAGTGCGCCTAAAACTGGCAGATATCCACTTTTTTATCTTAGAATTCGTGCTCTGCACGAATTCTTCCCTATCTTTTTATTTACCAGCATCTGAATCGCAATTCCTGTTACGATCAATACCAGACCCAGTACAGAAAATACGGTGATCTTCTCTCCCAGTACAAAGTGTGTACACAGAAGTGATACAAAAGGTGTCAGATATGCCAGATTTGCGATCACAGCTGTATTTCCGAGATCCAACGCCAGCGCCCAGGTAAGATACGGAAGTGCATTACAGATGACTCCGTTCCAGATCATTCCAGCCGTCTGGCTCAGAGTCGGCGCTTCGATTTTTCCCTGTATCAGAATCAGGATAAATGCCGTCACCGTACCTGCTACATAAGAAACCATAACGCTTAGGTTTTTGTCATAACTTTCTCTCTTATTCAACGTACAATACAAACCATAGCAGACTGCTGCCAGCAGGGCAAACAGAATTCCCTTTGCATCCCCGATAGCGAACTCTGTCAGCTTTCCATCCGTTGTCACAACCAGAATTCCGAGAAAAGAGAAAACTGCCGCTGCTTTTCCGATGTTCATCTTTTCCCCAAGGATCCACCAGGAAAAAAGAATGATCAGTGCCGGCCACAGTTCATTGATCACAAAAGCAGTCTGTGCTTCCAGACGCGCTGTCCCCAGAAGCAGAAAATAATTATAAAAAAATACACCCAGTGAACCGATCACCACCATGCGGATCACCGTTTTACGGGACAGTTCACGTAATTCATGTAAATATCCCTTTTTCCAGTTATAAATTCCCAGAAACAACGTTGCTGCCAGAAACGAAAATGCCAGCACATAAACTGCATCCAGCTGATTCATCAGAAGCTTTGACGCTGTTGCCACTGTTCCAAAACATAGTACCGAAGTTCCCGCATACATATACTCTTTTTTCATGATCATGTCCTCCTTTTGCTGCTTTGTACTTTTATTATTCAAGAATGCCTCGGCATTCTTGCTGCGAGATGCGCGTCATTTCACATCTAATATAACAGAAAAGACAGCTCTGCGGCTGCCTTCTCTGACATATTTTCTAATTAAAACTCTGCTCTGTTCTTTCGATGATCTCATCCTGAAGTGCTTTGTCAAGATTTCGGAAATGATCACTGTAGCCTGCCACACGAACGATCAGATCACGGTATTCATCCGGATGTTTCTGTGCATTGATCAGAGTCTGCCGGTCTATGACATTGAACTGGATATGATGTCCGTCCAGATTAAAGTACGAGCGAACCAGATTTG
>CABSEO010000408.1 GCA_902476665.1 uncultured Emergencia sp. | reverse complement strand
GAAAGCAGGCAGAAACTGTGAATCCGGAGCCGGAAAAGAAAACTATGGCACAGGAAGTTCCGGAAGAAGATGATGAAGATTATGATATGAGTGAATATGACGAGGATGACGACGAAGAAGAGGGACGTTTTCTGAATTCCAAGATGGAAAAAATCGTTGGCATTATGAGAATTGTGGTAGCGGTTATCATTGCAATCATTGTGATCTATCTGATAGGAAGTTTCTTTGATATTTTCCATTTCGGTCCGGGAAATAAAAACAATAAAAAAGACGATACACAGATTACGCAGGAAGAAAAAGAAACGGTTGTTATGATCGATCTGAAGGGAAAAACACTTTCCGAGGCAGAGAAAGATTTAAAAGAACTGGGACTGAAAGTGACGGAAGCCGGAACGGAAGTTTCTGATACTTATGAAAAAGGTGAGATCATTGATCAGGATGTGTCGGAGGGCGAGACAGTAAAGGCCGGAACGACGATCAAAGTTACGGTATCTGCCGGCTCAGAAGAGGAAAATGCCAAGGAAGTGGATGTACCTGATGTGACAGGAAAGACCTCCGATGCAGCGATGGCTACATTGGAAGACAAGAATCTGACGGTCAGTCGTGAGTTCGAATTCAGTAATGATGTTCCCGCGGGCCAGGTTATCCGTCAGGATCCAAAATCCGGAAGCACAGTAAAAGAAGGAACAAAAGTGACGATTTATGTCAGCCAGGGAAGTGAGTCAGTGAAAGTGCCGGATGTACGCGGTAAATCAGAGGCAGATGCAAAAGCAGCGTTGTCTGAATTTGCAGTGACAACCACAACAGAACACAGTGATTCGGTTGCTTCCGGAAATGTTATCAGTCAGAGCATTGATGCGGGACAGTATGCAGATAAAGGTGCTGCTATTACGATCGTTATCAGCGCGGGTCCTGAAAAAGTAACTTACTATATTAATTCCAAGGTGAGGACAGACGGCATAAAGGATGTGACAGTCACTTCTGCGGATATCGAGTTGTATAAATCCGAAAGTGACGAATTGATACAGAGCTGGAATGGTGTCACCTCTTTCCCTTATACCATTGAAGCACATGGCATTGATGTGCCAAAGGGAACCGTTGTAATCACATGGTATTATACCGATGCAAGTGGAAATGCAGGAACTTCCACACAGAAAAAAGAGATTTCTTTCATTAAAGAGTAAAGATATCAGATAATCACAAAATAAAGACAGCATAAAAGAGTAATGTGCAAGATGAAACAGGGAAAGATTGTAAAAGGGATTGCCGGATTCTACTACGTGTCAGTAGCAGGATCCGGTATCTATGAATGTAAAGCAAAGGGTGCATTCCGTCAGAAAAAGATGAAACCTCTGGTGGGAGATAACGTGTCCATTGATATTATTGATGAAGAAGAGAAAAAAGGAAACGTAGTAGAAATTCTGCCCCGCAAAAATGCACTGGTTCGTCCGGCTGTTGCCAATGTTCGCCAAAGCCGAATCTGAATCTGCTGGATCGTTTTTTACTGATGATGGAACAACAGAACGTGCCGACGCTGATCTGTTTTAATAAAGAAGATCTGGCTTCGGAGGCAGAAATTCAGGAACTGCGGGATGCTTATGGAACCTGCGGATATCCATTGTTTTTTGTCAGTGCCAGACAGCAGGAGGGCATTGAACCGTTGCGGGCAGCACTGGAAGGAAAAACAACTACTGTGGCAGGGGCGTCCTTCCGGTGTGGGAAAATCTACGCTGATCAATCTGCTGGCGCCGGAGGTACAGATGGAGACCGGGGAGATCAGTGAGAAAATTCAGCGCGGCAAGCATACGACCCGCCATTCGCAGTTGATCTTATTGAATGAACAGACTTATATTTTTGATACGCCGGGCTTCAGTTCTCTGGCGGTGGACTTCTTCGAAAAAGAGACATTGGGAACGTTGTTCCCGGAATTTGTGGAGTATGAGCAGAACTTACCGGGTGCAGCCATATCGGTGAACCGGTCTGCGGCGTGAAAGAAGCACTGGCGGAGGGGAAGATCAGTCAGAGCCGATATAATAATTATGTACAGATCTATAATGAACTGAAAGACAAGAGAAAATATTAGAAATAAAAGGAGTATAGAAAATGAATTGTTTATCACCTTCACTGCTTGCATCAGATTTTTCAATTCTGGGCGAACAGGTAAAAAT
>CABSEO010000407.1 GCA_902476665.1 uncultured Emergencia sp. | reverse complement strand
CATTGGCTTATTTTGCCCTGAAAAGGTATCGGAAAACGGGTATCGATATTATTCCATTTATCAGATGGAGACATTTGATACCATACGGATGCTGCGGGACCTGGGGATGCCTCTGAAAGAAATCAGAGATATGCTTGCGCATCGCAGCCCGGAGCGGGTGATGCATGTTTTTGCAGAGAGAGAGCAGCAGATTGACAGGCAGATAGAAAGGCTAAAAGCGATGAAACAATGGCTGTCCAGGCGGCGGGAGAAAATTGCAGATGCAGAAAAAACAGATTTTTCGGAAGTGACGATTCAGGCATTTCCCGAGAGATACTATTTGTATGGGCATGTAGCGGATGGCCTGGAGAAATCCATCTATCGGAAAACCAGCGAGTTGATTGCGGAATTCAAGAAGTCAGGTATGCGGAGCGATTATGATGCAGCTTATATTCAATATGACGAAAATGTCCAAAAAGGGAAATTTACAGAGTATGACAACACGATTCTGCTGGTGGATGAGCGGCCTGCGACAGGTCAGTATGAGATTCTGCCGGGAGGCAGGTATATTACTGCTTATCATGTAGGGCATTGGATGAATATTGGACAGACATATGAGCGATTGCTGCAATATAAAGAACAGCATCACTTAAAGACTGAGTCGTTTTATATTGAGCGGTATGTGGTGGACAATTTTATTGCCAAGGAAATAGAGGATTATGTAACTGAAGTAGCAGTGAGAATTTTGGATGCGAGTGACAGGTGATCATTCAGGCAGCAGATGAATTGAAGAGAAACTTTGAATAGACAGGAGAAATCAGATGAAGAATATACATGGCGGAGATATTTATCAATACAATAATATTCTGGATTTTTCAGCGAATATTAATCCGCTTGGGGCCCCAGAATCAGTGAATCGGTCAATTGCTGATGCTATCGGGCAAATTGGTCATTATCCGGAAATGTACAGCGACAGCCTGCGAAAAGCCATCGGAGAGAAGTATCATATAGACAGCAGTCAGATCATTTGCGGAAATGGAGCGGCGGACGTTATTTATCGGTATGTGTATGCGGTAAGACCGAAGAAAATTCTGGTGACGGCACCTTGCTTTGCGGAGTATGAGGGAGCCTGGCAAAGTCTTTGGGCATCGTATGACGTACCTGAAACAGCGGTGTATTCTTTGAATCACCAGGATTTTTGCATTAAAGAAGATATTTTGACGTTGATTGAACGAGAAATGCCGGAGGTTATTTTTTTGTGCAATCCTAATAATCCGACTGGGGTTCTGATACCGGTACAGATTTTAGCATCAATTGCTGAATGCTGCAAAGACAATAAAATCCGGTTGTTTCTGGATGAGTGTTTCATGGATTTTACAGGACGTGAAGAAGAAAATTCTTTAGTTGAAAAGCTGAAGGAATATCCAAATTTAATGATATTGAAGGCTTTTACAAAGATGTATGCCATGGCTGGTGTCCGTCTGGGATTTGGTTTGACAGCGGATACAGAATTGATCGATCGCCATGGAATGTGTCAGTTCTGGCAAGTGCAGCAGGCAAAGCAGCCCTCAAAGAGGATGATTTTGTCAAAGAAACTGTGCAGTATATCAGAAAAGAAAAAGAATATTTGTATCAGGCATTGGATACACTGAGGGTACAGTATTGGAAAAGCGCAGCTAATTATATATTACTGAAAGCAGATAGGGACTTAAAGGAACGTTTGATTGCAGCAGGCATACTGATTCGTGACTGCAGCAACTACAGAAATCTTTCGGAGGGATATTTCAGGATTGCAGTCAAAAGCCATGCGGATAATGAAAAATTAATCGCAGCGCTGAAAGTAGTTTTGGAGAGATAAATGAATTGGAGCAGCGAAATTACCGGAGAAAGTTTGAACTGTCAGAATGATAAAAAAGTTTTGAGAAAATGATAAAAAGTGATTGACAAAAGCGTAGATATCGTGTATTATAACGATAACAGTAATGATTACTGTTATTTAAAAATAAAACGAAACACTAATATAAAATCATATCGAGAAAAGGAGATTATAATTATGAAGAAATGGGTTTGTACAGTATGTGGTTATGTTTATGAAGGTGAAAACGCTCCGGAGTTTTGTCCAGTCTGTAAGGCACCGGCCAGCAAGTTCAAAGAACAGTCTGGTGATAAGACATGGGCTGCAGAACATGTTGTAG
>CABSEO010000406.1 GCA_902476665.1 uncultured Emergencia sp. | reverse complement strand
AGGGGCAGCCAGCGATTCTGGAAAAAGATGGGTTTACGGTGGAAAAGAATTTCTGTGAAATTCCAACCTCCTATAAAGCTGTTTATCAGGGCAAAAAAAAGGGACCTAAAATTGCCATGTTAGCTGAGTATGATGCTCTGCCGGAACTGGGGCACGGCTGTGGTCATAATCTTATTGCTATGATGAGTGTGGGAAGTGGCATTGCAATGCGTGAGTTTGCAGACCTTTATGGTGCAGACATTACAGTTATCGGAACTCCGGCTGAGGAAACTGCGGGCGCTAAGGTTGAAATGTCAAGAAAGGGTGCCTTCAGAGATTACGACGCAGTTATGATGGCGCATCCGTTCCAGGATTTCGGAAGTTCCATCAACACTATGGCTATGTACTGCAGAAACTTTGAATTTTTTGGGAAAACTGCCCATGCGGCAGCGGCACCTTATGAAGGCCTTAATGCACTGGATGCCATGATTAACTTTTTTAACATGGTAAATGCTCTGCGTCAGCAGACTAAGACTGATGCCAGAATTCACGGTGTTATTTTAAACGGCGGTACGGCTCCCAATATTATTCCGGATTATACCAAAGCCTTGTTTTATATCAGAGCCAACACAGCTGCTTATGTGGAAGAACTTCTTGCAAAGGTTACTGCCTGTGCAGAAGGTGCAGCTCTGGGGACAGGTACCACTGTAAAAATTACAAAGGCCGAAGAAGATTTTATGGACACAGACAGTAATATGGTTCTCTCAGAACTTGCCTGCCGGCAGATGGAGAAACTGGGCTATCAAATCCCGAGACTGGGAAGAGAAACGACACCGGGTTCATCGGATTTAGGCGATGTAAGCTATCAGTGTCCGGCTATTCAGCTCATGTGTGGTATGGGCAAAGAAGAGGGCGAAGCTGATTATGTGGCACATACCAAGGAGTTTGCTGCACATGCCTGCAGTGAGAAAGCACTGAATACCGCTCTGGACTTTGTGAAGGGCTTTACTATGACGGCCATTGAGCTGATGACAGATCCGAAACATCTGGAGGCGATCAGAGAAGAGTTTGCAAAGGTCGGCAAGAAAGGTTAAGGAGAGACTGAAATAATAGCAGGCAGTCGTATCTGATGAAAGCAGCAGCTTCAGTCTGCCTGTTTTGTTATTGCAGAATGGGGACAAGCTGTTAAAGTAACAGAATCGGTGTAAACCATGGACATAATTACTGAAAACAGTACAATTGGATAAAAGAACGTAATTATTCTATTTGCAGAAAAGATGATTTGAAAATAAAGCTTTGGACATGATGACTGCAGAGCGGTAAAATCGTTTGCTTTTATGAAGGATTGTCAGAAGGAGCGTGTTTTGATGAAAAAAGTTGATAAAGACATGCAATGGTTTTCACGAATGAACTTTATATTATTTACAGGTACGTTTATTCATAGTGCAGGATTATTTTTGCTGAACGCTTTTTTGCCTTGGGAAGATGCAGGCCTTAAAGAGTATAACGGAGTCAGTCTCGGTTTTATCAGAATTCTGATAAGGAAGAATTTAGATATTTTTTCAGGTATCATAGTTTTAGTTTATTTTGTGGGAATGCTGTTTCTTTTAAGGAAACTATATTTGAAAAGGGCGCTTCCGGATATAAAATGGATTGTCAAAAATTTTATAATAGTAATCCTAGGTGTATCAGTTTGTATTTTTTCGTTTTCTCTGCTTGATAGAGCGTTCATGATGGATTATGTATATCCTTTGATTAGTTCACTGAGCAGTGTAATGCTGCTGTTATTAATTGTGTGCATTTTAAATTATCGGATGTCTGTATTTAAGCGTACACACAAGGAGATCAGATGACATAAAACAAAGTGGAACAGGTTGCAGTGATTATAAAAAGGAGAATTGCCGTGAAGATCATAAGGTATCGTGGCGAATATAAAGATGCATTGATGCAGATTTCCATGGAATGGCTGAATCGGTATGAACTGTTGGAGGATGTGGATATCGAGATGGTATCCAATCCGGACAGGATGATTGAAGAAGGTGGAGCAGTCTTTCTGGCTCAGGAAAACGATGGGCAAATTATCGGTATGATCATGGTGGAAGATCAGGGAGAAGCATGTGAAATTCTGAAGCTGGGTGTAGTAGAGTCTGCCCGGGGAAAGGGAGCCGGGCGGCAACTGATGGAAGCCGCCGTAGAATACG
>CABSEO010000405.1 GCA_902476665.1 uncultured Emergencia sp. | reverse complement strand
CTCGTCGAGGATGCCCGCATCGAGGCACGGCAGTCCATGCTGGACGCTTACCCCAGCCTGAAAAAGATGTACGCCGCAGATGACGGCAACGCTGAGGTGTTCTACTTCAAGAACGGTGTCGCCACCATCTACGCCTTCACTCATGAGCCGGTCGTCATCAAGTTCTGAGAAATCGCTTATATTTAGATATAATGCCCAAGGAGGTATTGTTGCCTAATGTTATATTTGTTTGGTTGCTTAGTTTCATCTATAGCTTTTGGCATTCTCCTGATTTGCAAAATTGTTGATATGGTGCATTCTACTAACACGGATAAACTGAAAGATTATAAATTGATTTTATCCATCAGTGTGAGTGGCTTGGCAATATCGTGGTGGCTCTTTTTCATGGATTTGATTAACATTATTGGATATTAACCACGGATTACTGCGTTTTGGAGAATGCCCCTGTTATTGTTGAAAAGGAGTAATTTGAAAATGAGAAAAATTCAAAATTTTTTCTCGTATTTTCGAGCAAGCGAGTTGTCAACAAATCAAATTTTCGAGTTGTTCGATTCAAGCAACAAAGGGAAGGATATCTCTCCATATAAAATTGAATACTCGTTCAACAAGGATATTTTAAGCGAATGCGAATTGGAAGCTTATGAAGAGTTGCTTAGGCTTGATAATAAAGTTGCTCTTTTATCCAAGAACGGAAAAGTAGCTGCTCTTATTGGTTATATTTCACCACAGAAATAGACTGATTTTTATTAACTTCATTCGATAATCTCATCTTTTCGCAGACAGTTGGAGTTTAGCTTCTTTTGAAATGTTTCTAAATCTTCAATTTTAACTGATATTACAAAACCGCCAGACCTATTTAACATATGACGGTTTTGCTGCGGCAGCAGACTCATCTGCAACGGCTGCAGCAATTGCGGCAAATGTCTGTGACAGCTCTGAAACAAAAGCAGTCCCCTCCGTGCAGGCCCGGATCTCACGTTCCGGGTATCTGCGCGGAAGGGACGTTTCGTTTTATCAAAGTTTTGTCATCCACAGGCCGGGAGCCATCGGTTCCTTTTTCAGGAAATGGCATAGAACTGCTTCATAAACGCAAAAAAGTGCGCCGTCTGTTCCGACATAAACTGTGTGGAAGAATACACGATATAGAGTTTCCGCAAGAAAGCCGACTGTCCCAGAGGAATGATCAACAGCTTTCCAAACTGTGCATCGTTCTGAACCGTTGCGCGGGAAAGGATGGAGATGCCCATCCCCAGTGTGATGCAGCGGATCAGCGAAGCGGCATCATCCATCACAGCGATCACATTCAGATCGTCCAGCGAAAGCCCCCGGTTTTTCAGATAATAGAGCGTTTCCTGTTTTGTCCCCGAAGTATCCTCCCGCAGGAGAAATGGTTCTTTCAGCAGCATGGAAACCGGATCTTTCAATTCCAGACAAGCCTGAAAATGCGGTGTAGCCGGGGCCGCGATCACAAGTTCATCGGCAGAAAGCGGCAGGGTGTATCCGAAATTTTCGTGCCGACCAGCCCGATATCGCAGGTTCCATCTGTTACTTTCCGAATGACATCCAGACTGTCCGAGCAGCTGGTACGGAAGCGGACATCCGGCATTTCCTGATGGTACGCCGACAGCAGTTCCGGCAGAAGATAGAGGGACGGAACGGAGGAAACACCGATGTGCAGCAGCTTCTGATTTTTATCGGAAAGTTCCAGAATCGCTTTCTGCTGGAGATTCAGGATCTCAGCTGCGTAGTTGTAAAGGGTCTGCCCTGCGGGCGTAACCGACAAACTCTTGGTCGTTCGCTTCAAAAGCTGTGTATGAAGTTCTTTTTCCAGATTGTTGATATGCGAACTGACGGTCGGCTGCGAAAGATAAAGCTTTTGAGCCGCAAGGGAAAAACTCTGGTATTTTACGGTATACACAAAGGCTTCCAGTTGGCGGATATCCATGCTGCGCTCCTTTTTTGTGCTGAAAAGGCTTTTTCTTCTATTATAGTTCCGTTCATTGATTATATCAATAAGTACATACGGATTATCAATAAAATCAATTTCACCTGAAAAATCGTGTGTGTTATACTGAACTGGTAAAGTTCACCCGCTAAAAAAGGAGGCAATCATGAAATTATTCGACAAAACATGGAAGCTGGCCTTGTCCGGTGTGGTCATCGGACTTCTGGGCATGCTTCTGGCCATGTCTGGGA
>CABSEO010000404.1 GCA_902476665.1 uncultured Emergencia sp. | reverse complement strand
CGATTTTCTGACCGGTCTTATTGCAACTGAGCAGATAAGAAAAAAATATCCGGATATGCCCGTTATCTTGGGTATGGCAGGAGAATTTGTTTTAGGCATGCACGGCAAGCTGGAGTATCGGGGGGAAAGACTGGCCGGACTTTATCCTCATAAACAGGTAAAACTGGCAGAGAAGGCAGGAGCTTCTATTTTTGGCGCAGTTGTGAATACTAATTGCAATAAGTCTTTCCCTTGGAATATTGCCAGGGTTTGTACTTTTATCAAAGCATGCACTGAAGCAGCAGAAATTCCAGTTCATGCCGATGTAGGAATGGGTGTCTGCGGAATTCCAATGTGTGAAACCGCACCACCGGATATTGTATCCAGAGTGGACAAATGTCTGATAGAAATCTGTAAAATTGACGGATTGTAGATTGGTGTCGGTGACCCTTACGGTATGGAGGCGATTCACGGCGCTGCCGCAAGTATGAACGGTATCAGGACAGCGGGAGATATGGTGATGCGGCTACAGCTGTCAGAAAAAATGAAGCTCAGAGAGGCGAAAGAATATCTGACGCAGAAACTTGGAATCACCATGGAACAGTTGAGTGATGCGGTATATATGACTGAACTTCGTACACAAAGAGGATTTGGTACAGCAGGCATAGAACCTTATGCGGAGCGCAGCACCGGAATTGAAAATAAGTTGAGGATAGCCAGAGCGCTTGATATCAGGATCAACTGTGTGGAAAAATTTATTAATTCAATCTCCGACAGAAAGTAAATCTTATCAGGAGAAAAGAAAGATGAGCAGTCTGTTTCAGCCAATATTATGAAAGCTGAGACGGACTGCTTATTAAATTTATTGTAAACAACGAGAAAAAATTTAGAAGTCCATATGCAATTTTCTTGTCTGTTCAGATGAAGAGGGGAAAGGGAATGTGCTTTTATTCTTTTTCTGCAGTCTGTGACTCTAAAAGGCAGAAATGTGGTGATTTGGTGAATTTTGTATTACCAATTACATCATATTGATTTTATGTCTTTTTTCCGATAAAATAGTACTTGGCAATCATGAAAAAGGGAGGATTACATGGCACAGTTATATTACAGATACAGTACAATGAACGCAGGAAAATCAATTGAGCTGATTAAAGTTGCTTACAACTATGAGGAACGGGGAAAACATGTGCTCACTTGGGTCCCTGCCGTAGATGACAGATATGGAAGCGGTGTGATCACATCCAGAATCGGTTTACAGAGAGATGCGATGGCAGTCACCGATGATACCAATATTCTGGAACTGTTTATGCGTGAGAACGAAAAACAGAAAATTGACTGTGTTCTCATTGATGAGTGCCAGTTTCTGAAAAAGCATCATGTGCAGGAACTTGTAGAGATTGTTGACAGTCTGGAAGTTCCCGTGCTTGCCTATGGACTAAAGAACGATTTCAGAAATGAACTGTTTGAAGGATCCTATTATATGTTGATTTATGCTGATAAAATTGAAGAAATCAAGACAATCTGCTGGTGCGGACGCAAAGCCACTATGGTCGCAAGAATTGTGGATGGCAAATTTGTTAAACAGGGTCAGCAGGTACTTATCGGTGGAAATGACATGTATGTATCCCTTTGCCGTAAACATTATAATGACGGTCGAATCGGACCGGAGTATGGAAAGGAAAAAAAGAAAGTAGAATAGGGGTTTTTTATGATATTGACAAAAATGAAAAAGACAGTCGCTTTATTCCTGACATCTGTTTTGATTTGTTCAGCTGCTCTGCAGATAAATCAGTCTGCCGCTTATGCTGCTGACAGCAGCTTTGAGGCGCAGCTCACTGCTCAGGGCTTCCCTGAAAGCTATAAGGTGGAACTGAGAAAGCTGCATGAAGCGCATCCTAACTGGACTTTTAAAGCAAAACAGCTTGATTATACCTGGGATGAAGCAGTAGCAAAACAGACTGCCAATCAGAATGCCAATACGATTTCAAGAAATTTCCCTGATGCCTATAAGGCTGTAAAACAGGGAACCTATGACTTTGAAAACCATGAATATATTGCAAAAGACGGAGCTACATGGGTATCAGCTTCTGATGCAGCTGTAAAATATTACATGGATCCGAGGAACTGGCTGGATGAAGAATCTATCTTTATGTTTGAAGCTAATACCTACAATCCATCTTATCAGTCAGAGGCTATCGTGAAGAAGATCCTGGAAAC
>CABSEO010000403.1 GCA_902476665.1 uncultured Emergencia sp. | reverse complement strand
GAATGTTTCTGCTTTTCCGAACAGGATTTATAGAGCAAGAAGATTATGGCACTCCGAGCTATTTCAGTTTCCATCCACAACTGTCTCAGAGTCTGATAGAAGAATTGCTGACCAGAAGTGTCAGTATTATCGGTATTGATGCAGCAGGTATACGGAGAGGAAAGGAGCATACTGAAGCAGATCAGATGTGTGCAGAGAAAGGGACCTTTGTCGTTGAAAATCTTGCTCAGCTTAATGAGCTTCCGACGGATCACAGTTTTACTGTACACACATATCCTGTACGGTTTGAAGGTATGACAGGACTGCCCTGCAGAGTGATTGCCGAGATCTAAAAAAGGAGGTTTCCATGTTTACCATTCGACAATGTGAATTAAAAGATGTAATGGAGTGGATCGAGTTAAACCGTGCCTTTATGGAAGAAGAGATCCAGGATGAAGAGCTTTGGAAAGGAGCTTCAGCCACCACAGAGACTTTTGCAAAGACCTTTGCAGAAGCATTGGCAAGTGAGGAGCTGATCAGGCTTTTAATCTTTGAGGAAGAAGGTACTCCTGTAGGCTTTGCCAATCTGATGATCATTTTTAATGTCTGGAGTCACGGAAAAGCCATGATTCTTGATGACCTTTATATCAGAAAGGAATGCCGAAACAGAGGATACGGAAAAAAAGCTCTTGAATATATTGAAGAGTATGCGAAAAGTATGGGATGCAGACGACTGCAGTTTCTGTCGGAGAAAACCAATCCTGATGCAAGAGCTTTTTACGAAGCGATAGGGTATCTGCCTGCGGAAATGTGTTTCTATGTAAAATATCTAAGATAGATTGAGAGCATAGAACTGCAGGTAATGTGCAAAAGAAAAGCGGATTACGGCAGTATCACAGCTGCCGACAGTTTAAAAAGGTAATTTTGGAGAGGTGATGAAATGAAAGTAGACGTATTAGTAGCAGAGATCGGTTCTACAACTACGGTTGTAAACGCATTTAAGGATCTGCAGACAGATAATCCTGTATTCTGGGCTCAGGGACAGGCGCCGACTTCTGTAATGGATGGAGATGTGCGGATTGGACTTCAGGGAGCTATTGATGATCTCTGCAGAAAGATGAACATAGATAGTCTGGAATATGATGAAATGCTGGCGACATCTTCGGCTGCCGGAGGACTTAAAATGACAGTTCACGGTTTAGTGTACGATATGACCGCAAAAGCTGCCAAGGAGGCTGCACTGGGAGCAGGCGGCATTATACATTACGTAACAGCAGGAAAACTTAGAAGAACTGACCTGGCAAAGATTAAGGAAATCAATCCTAATCTAATCTTAATTGCAGGTGGTGTTGATTACGGCGAAAGAGAAACTGCTATAGACAACGCGGAGAAAATTCGCTCTCTTGGTCTGAAGACACCGATTATTTATGCCGGCAATATAGAGAATCAGGAAGAAATGAAACTGATCTTTGACGAAGAAAGCGGTCAACAGCTCTATAACGTAGAAAACGTATATCCGAAGATTGATGATCTGAATGTAGAACCGTGCAGAAAGGTAATTCAGGATGCTTTTGAGCAGCATATCACTCATGCACCGGGTATGGAACATGTTCGTGATATGGTTAACGGACCGATCATTCCGACACCGGGGGCAGTTATGGAATGCACCAAACTTCTTTATGACTGCCTGGGTGACCTTATTGTACTGGATGTAGGCGGTGCTACAACAGACCTTCATTCTGTGGCAACAGAATCTGATAAAATTGCCAGGATTATGATTTCTCCTGAACCAAAGGCGAAGAGAACCGTAGAAGGAGACCTGGGGGTTTATGTCAACAGAATGAAAGTCATTGAGTCTATCGGTGAGGAACAGATGCGTAAAGACTGTGAGAAGATGGGCATTGATCTGGATAAAACACTGGAAAGCTATGTGGCGATTCCGAAGACAGAAGATGAATTCAAGCTGGTAGAACGTCTGACAAAAGAAGCTGTTCTTAAAGCGGTGGAACGTCACGCAGGTATCATCAGATATATTTACGGTCCATCAGGTAGAAGTACTGTGGCAGAGGGAAAAGATCTGACTCCTGTAAAATACATTGTGGGAACAGGCGGCGCACTGACAAGACTGCCTCACAGAGTAGAGATTATGCAGGAAATTGCAAAACACAACGAAACAGGTATGATGCTGTTCCCGACAGAACATGCACAGATCCTCGTAGACAA
>CABSEO010000402.1 GCA_902476665.1 uncultured Emergencia sp. | reverse complement strand
AGATGGCAATAATGGGACGACAGAGGCAGGGGCGTCTGAATCCAGCGAGGCGAAGACAGATCCCAATGGTGAAAAGCCTTCACCAGAAGGCTATGGGATCCTGCGGGAGGCGTCCACTGCGAAGATCGGTTCTTTGAACCCACTGACGTATACCCAATCCTATGCGTCTACCCAGATCAAGCGCTCCTCTATGACTTTATACGGATATTTCCCCAGTGCGGATTACACTGCATGTGAAATTGCGGGAGAGCTGGCAGCGGAGGAGCCGATCCAGATGGATGAGGAAGGAAAGGTATGGCAGATCAAGGTCCGGGAAGGCTGCGTGTGGGAAAATGGAGATACCCTGGATGCCAATGATGTGTATTATACCTGGAAGATGATCCTGGATCCGAAGCTTGCGAACCTGAGGGCAAGTAACTTTGCCAACGATGCCATTGAGATCGTGAAGGCAATGGACTATTTCCAGGGTAATGCCTCCTGGGATGAGGTGGGCCTGAAGCTGATCGACGACCATACGCTGGAAATACATACCGTCAGCATGCACAACCCAACAGAGGTCATGATCCATCTGGCACATCCGGCCAACTGTATGATCAATGAAGAATACTATGAAAAAGGGATGAACGCAGATAGAACGGAGACCATGTACGGGACATCTCAGGAACAATATATTTCCTGCGGACCGTTCCTGGTAGAGAACTGGGTCAACGACGCAGAGATCACCTTTAAGAAAAACCCCAATTATCCATTTGCGGACCGTATCTGGCTGGCAGGGATCAATATTAAGGTTGTTGAGGACAGCAGTACACAGATGCAGCTGTTCGAAAACGGCGAGATCGATTATGTTCAGCTTTCCACATCTAATTACTTAAAGTATGAAGAGGATCCGCGGGTTCTTCTGGCTCCGTATAACTCTGTGCGCCATGTGGTGGTCAATACCATCAACCCGGAGAAACCGATCTTAGCCAATAAAAAGTTCAGACAGGCCCTTTATTCCGGAGTAGACAGAGAAAATCTCGCGAGCCTGACCAAACAGGATCCGGCAGAGTATATCGTTCCCACCACCCATATGATGGATCTGAACAAAAATATCACCTTCCGTGATACCGAAGAAGGAAAAGCAAACAGAAAAGAAAACTACGGATATGATCCTGAAAAGGCAAAACAGCTGTTTGACGAGGCAATGTCCGAGGAAGGCCTGGACAAGCTGACGCTGACCATGCATTACTCTGACACAGAGTTAATGGCCCAGATGTCAGAATTCCTCCAGCAGAGCTGGCCGAAGCTGTTTGGCGCAGACCGGTTTGAACTGAAGCTCCAGGCGATGCCGGCCAATCAGCTGAGCCAGGTGAAGAGGGGATGGCAGACCAACCCGGCCTCTTACGAGTTAAGCTGGGGCGGCTGGGTAGGCAATGATCTGGCACCGTGGAACGCGTTTAAGTATTGGACGTCCTTCTACTCCAACAAAAACGAGCCGTTTATCAATGAAGAGTTTGATAAAGTATTCAACGCAGCGAACTTCGCAGATGATCGTTTTGACGAAGGTGTTCGTCTGAAAGAGGTTGCGGAAATGGAACGCTTACTGATCGAGCCGGCCAATGTTATTCCGGTAACACAGGACATTTATAAGTATTTAAAGGCTGATCGCTTACAGCTTTCCACAAACGGTTATGTAAACCGGATCGGCTTTGCCTGGGACTATTCCAAGATCATTGAATGATCCAGGTTGGATCAATGATAGAAAAAGACAGAAGTAGAGTGACGAGACCACAGACAGGCTGCTTCATAAAAGGAGCAGCTTGTCATTCTTCTGAGGATTTTTGCGATTAAGCTGTGCGAGAAGCCGGATATTGAAAAAATATAGCATCTGAAAAAGAAGGAATTAAATAGATGAAAGGAGTGAGGATCGGCAGTGTTTCGATATATTATTGACCGAGTGATCGCGTTATTTATCACATTGTTTATTATTGTATCCATTGCCTTTTGTGTTGTCCGCCTGATGCCGGGAAGCGTGTACGATCAGGATGGAGATCTGTCACAGACCGTTATTGATACTTTGAATGAAAAATATCATTTTGATGAGCCCATAATCAAGCAGTACGGCTATTTCCTGAAGAATGTATTCCTCCATGGAGACTGGGGCACATCCATGAAAATGCGTCCCAATGTACCAGTATTTGAGGTCATGAAGGACCGGATACCGGTAACCTTGCAGATCAATCT
>CABSEO010000401.1 GCA_902476665.1 uncultured Emergencia sp. | reverse complement strand
GCAAGATATCTGACATCGTCAGCAAAGAACAGCAGAGTAAATCCTCTGCGAACTGCGTCATAGATCCCATCCACATCGGTATGTTTCATCACTTCTGCAGTAAAACCCATGGATCTGACAATTGACGCTACAGACTCACTGAAACTGCCGATGATACCTTCACCCTGCGTAACAGGAATCACGGCAACTCTGCATTTTTTCTGCGCCTCCTGCACAGTTTCCTTAGATGCACCGAAGAGATCTGCGGCAAGCATACAGAGATCCATCCCGGTCTTTTCTCTCAAATCCCGGTTATAGTCATCCATCCCATCCAGCATGTGCGTAATCCATTCTGTCCTGAGTCTTGTCACAGAAACTCCCTCCTTTGCTGTCTCCGGTTATACATTCAGTGGCTGGCCGTCAATAAAGGTGATACTGCGGCCGTACCTTTTGATCGTTTTACTCTTATTTAAAGCCATAGTCAGCCGTTCAATGCCAAAGCCGATACCAACCCATGTGTCAAAAACACCCCACTGGCTGTCAAGAAAATGTGGTCCGTAAGATCCGGAAGCGACTTCCATTCCGTTGATCTCAATATCCACTGTATGACCATAAACAGTGGACTCCTCCACCACAAGTTCATACTCTTCCTCCGGCACCCCAAGGGCATTCATAGCACAATGAGCCAGTCTTTTCAGTTCGTCCAGCTGTCCGCCCTCCTCAATAGCTGCCAGCTCCACACAGTTAAGCATCGTAAATTCATTCATGTGCTGTGCACCCTGAGATTCCTTTCGGAAACAGGATCCTCTTTCAAAGATCTTTACAGGTTCTCCCGTGATTCGATGAAGCTCCCGCATCACTACATAAAGATTAGGCGCCAGCATTGGTCTCAGACACCGCTTCTTATCCAGCCAGAATACCTGTTCCGACAGATGATGAAACTCGTCTATGGTCATTTTCGCCAGCATATCTTTTGTGATAATGGTCGGGGTCACCACCTTGGTGTACCCTTCATCCATGAGCCAGTCTTCAAGAGTTCTGCCGACAGATACACTCTGAGGAATATGTTTTTCGTCCAGAAGTGTCTTTATCTTTGCACGGCTCTCCTTGACCAGTTCCTTTTCAATACTGCGAAAAGCCTGATCCCTCTGAGCTTTTGTGTCAAACTCTGTTTCTAAAAGCTGACCTTCGCCATTCAGTTCGCCGATTCTTTCTGCCTGAGTTACAGTAAATTTCTCCATTGTCAGAACTCCTTCCTGCTATGTGAATATTGTACCATAGCCAATATTGTTTCCATAATAATATTTTTAACTTTTATGGTAACAATTTTAGGTTTCGAAGTATGTCTGATCTCCTTTGCTCTAAAGCATCCAGGGAAGTCTCCCAGTTGACAAAGATACCTCTGAAATCGCATCCTGCCATCTTATCTGGATGTTCCACATCCAGATCCCACAGAATTTCCCTGCTTCCGCAAAAATCTGTGCAAAGTGACAATAATCCCGCCTCCGCCATCATATGCTCCCCTTCCTGCAGAATCCTGCCATTCTGTCTTCGATAATGCTCGTAGGAACAAAAACGTGTAAATGGATTCAGTTCTCTTGTAAAAGTTTTCTGTATAGTAATGTCAGCAAGCTCTTCCAGCAGATTGATACCAGAAGAATGATATACCGCAATCGGTGTCTGACTGGGCAGTCTGGCGTCTATCTCCAGCACCTTCAGATCTTCTCCGTCATCGATGACCTCAACATCCATAATCCCATGAAGCCGAACCAGTTCTGCCAGACGTTTTCCAATTTCAGAAAATCTTCGTTGCTGAGCTTCTGTAATGGAACAGGGAGCCGTCACACGACAGCAGTCATAGACATCGTCCATATGGATCTCCGTTACAGTATAAGTTCTGTAATTTCCCGGCACTCCGATAACCTCAATAGAATAGGACGGACCCTGTAGAAATTCCTGAACGATCCAGTTCTCCCGATCCGTCTGTCCGCTGAGAAATGCTTCTGCATCCTCCCTGGTGTTCAGATAGCGGACTCCGACAGAACCGCTGGCTTCAGACGGCTTTGCGATATATGGACCTTTCCCTTCCGGAAAATAACGGGGTGACGGAATATGGTTTTCGTGAAACAGTCTGTCAGATCGGATTTTAGACTCCGAAATCCGATAAGCCTCTCTGTCAAAAGCAAGTGGCAGATTCTCTTCTTTGCAGATCTCACAAATTGCATCCAGTAAAACATCGTTTTCATTGGC
>CABSEO010000400.1 GCA_902476665.1 uncultured Emergencia sp. | reverse complement strand
AGAAAAATTTATGGAACTGGGGGTTCCGGCCATTGTTGCCAGAGGCCGCAAGGGCGGCAGTAATATCGCTGCAGCCATTGTCAATGCTATACAATATCAAATTTCAGAGTAATTTTTTAATTAAAGGCCGTCATAATTGTGACGGCTTTTTCATATAGTCTTGTAGAGTTATGTGAGAAAGAGGATGAAGGTATGACGGATGGAAATATTTATAAAAGTATAGCAGAAAGGACCGGCGGGGGAATTTACGTCGGAATTGTAGGCCCTGTCAGAACAGGAAAATCTACATTTATTAAAAGATTTATGGAGATGTTTGTAGTGCCGGGGATCGAAAACACCTATGCCAGAAGCAGAGTTGTAGATCAGCTGCCGCAGAGCGGAGACGGAAGAACTATCACTACCACAGAGCCAAAATTTGTTCCGGAAGAGGCTGTCAGAATCAAGGTCGGCAGCGCATCCATGTCTGTACGTCTGGTAGACTGCGTAGGTTATCTGATTCCGGGAGTGCTGGGTCATCAGGAAGAGGGAAAAAGCCGTATGGTAAAAACGCCTTGGGATACTGAGCAGATGCCTTTTGAACAGGCAGCAGAACAAGGCACAGAGAAAGTGATTAAAGAACATTCCACTGTTGGGATTATGGTTACCTGTGACGGCAGCTTTGGAGAGATTCCCAGAGAAAATTACATCAAAGCTGAAGAGAAAACTGTGGCCCAGCTGAAAGCGCTAGGGAAGCCTTTTGTCATTGTGCTCAACAGCAGTGAACCCGAATCTCTCAAAACAAAAGAACTTGCAAAAAAACTTCAGATCAGACATGATGCCCCGGTTATTCCGGCGAACTGCACTGTAATGGATAAAGAGATACCCGCTCTTATCTTTGATGAGCTTCTGAAGCAGTTCCCTGTCAGTGAGATTTTTATCGATCTGCCTGAGTATATGGACGCTCTTTCTCCACAGCATTATATCAAATCCGGTCTGGTGGAGACTTTACGCACCTGGATGGAAAATCTTACTACCATCAGCAGCGTGGAAGAAAGTGTTCAGACTCTTACTGTCAACGAATATGTGAAAGAAGCGGTGGTTCAGCATTCAGAAATGGCTACAGGCCGCGTTTATATAGATGTCAGACTGAAGGACGGTCTTTATTATCAGATTATGGAGGAACTGCTGGGACAGCCGGTACATAGTGATCGCGAATTGTTTCTGCTCCTGAAAGAATATGCCAGTGCAAAAGCAGCCTATGATGATATGGCAGAAGCTCTTGAGAAGGTAAAAAATACGGGATACGGCATTGTTCACCCCAAGCTGAAACAGATGCATCTTGGAAAGCCTGAGGTATTTAAGCAGGGAAACAAATATGGTGTTCGCCTGATCGCTTCCGCACCGTGCCTGCATATGGTGAGAACAGATATCAGCACAGAAATATCTCCGATTGTCGGCACTGAACAGCAGTCTGCAGATTTGGCTGCTTATCTGATGGAAAAATTTGATGTAGCAGAATCATCAGAGGGTGGTGATATCTGGGCAACTAACCTGTTCGGAAAATCGCTTCAGGAACTGGTGGCAGAACAGATGGATGGAAAACTGACAGCCATGCCGGAGACTTTACAGGGAAAAGTCCAGCGATCCCTGCAGAAAATCAGTAATGAAGGAAAAGATTATTTCATTTGTATCATATTATGAAAAAACTAAAGGCTCTAAGTGACTAACATTGTCGAGGTCACTTAGGGCTTTTTCCTTATGAAGGTTTTTTCTTTTGCAGAGAAAAAAGTGGAATTGCCAGCCTTTTTGTGATAAAATATTTCCGCTAGTGAAATTATATAGTTATAGGGGTTTTGTTTTGAGATGACATACTTTATCAGCTTTTTTACTCAGGGAGACTGGTCAATGCTGATTTACAGCATGAACATGATCATTGCGCTGACCATCATATTTCTGGAACGTAAGAATCCATCGGCATCTCTGGCCTGGATTCTGGTTCTTTTTGTATTGCCGGTTCTGGGCATTTTCCTGTACCTGATGCTGTCTCAGAATATATCTCGATACAAGATTTCCAGACTTACAGAAATTGAACGCAGAGTGATAGGAGAAGGTCTGGAATTACAGATTCAGCAGGTAGAAGAGGGAACTTTTCCTTACGCGAATGAGGAAGCGGTTAAATGGAAACATCTGATTAAACTGAACCAGGTATATGGACAGGCATTTCTGCCTCAGGATAACGATGTTGAAATTTT
>CABSEO010000399.1 GCA_902476665.1 uncultured Emergencia sp. | reverse complement strand
AACCGTTCTGATTGTTGAGCGACAGGCTTTTGGAAAAAAAGAAGAGGGAGATGATACTGCGGAAAATTCTCTTGATGCTGATATTGTTCGAAGTCTTTATGAATCTGCAGCTTGGGCTCTTTATGAAACCCTGTCTCCATGGAATAAAATTATGTTCCGGTATGTGAAAGGTTTTTTATTCTGACATCCCTTTAACGTGGTAATAGAGGTATATTGACAATCCTTGCCCTTTGCTTTAGGATATTTTTCGGTATTCTTAATTTTGGAGGCAATTAGATTGGAGAAAAAATTGGATGTAAAAGAAAGTGCAGCGAGAGTCTGCCTGGTGGTGTTGGGTAATGTGATTTATGCACTGGCGGTGAAGTTTTTTCTGATTCCGGGAGGTCTGGTTACCGGAGGCAGTACAGGGATCGCACTGGCGGTGAATCATCTTTGCGGATTTTCCGTATCCGTATTTGTTCTGATATTCAACGTGCTGATGCTGGCAGCAGGCTTTTTTATTCTGGGAGGTCGGTTTGCACTGACTACCATCATCAGCACTTTTACATACCCTCTGGCGCTGCAGGGGTTGGATATGATGTTTCCGGAAGTCTTTATCACTGATGATGTGATCCTCTGCACTGTATTTTCCGGCCTTGGAATCGGAGCTGCAGTCGGTATCGTGATCAGAGCAGGTGCGTCCACCGGAGGTATGGATGTACCGCCGCTGATTTTGCAGAAATACTGCAGGATACCTGTTTCGGTCAGTCTTTATGTGTTTGATACCTGCATTCTCCTGGCACAGGCCATGTTTACCGGTGCTGACAGAATTCTGTACGGAATTTTACTGGTGATGATTTACACCATGGTCATCGATAAGCTAATGCTGGTGGGAACTACACAGACAGAAGTCAAGATTATCAGCGAGAAATCTGTGGAAATTAAAAATGCCATTGCAAGAGAAATGGACAGAGGAACCACATTGCTGTCAGGACGGGGAGGTTATCTGGAAAACAAAACTGAGATGGTGTTTACGGTAATATCTAACAGAGAGGTGCCGCGGCTTGAGAGAATCGTTCACGAAATTGATCCGGCCTGTTTTATGACGGTAAGCCGAATCAGCCAGGTTAGCGGACGAGGATTTTCTCTGAGAAAAGTGTACCGCAATGAGCGATAAACACAATATGATACAATGAAAGTTGGTGATAAAGATAAAAAAATATAAATATTTTATATATAAATTGTTGAACAGAACAAAAAGTGTGATATAATTTTCCTGTAAAATTTGATAGCGGAGAGGGAAAATTATGAAACAACTGATACTGAGCTATATCGGAGTGTTTGTCGGGCTCGCGGCAGCGGCCTTCGGCATTGTTGCGTTTGTTCTTCCCAGCGGAGTCATGATCGGAAGTTCCACGGGAGTGGGCAGAGTTATGGAATATCTGTACGGGATTCCGGTATCTTATACGGTGGCAGTTTTCAACGGTATTCTATTTCTTACAGGGCTCTTTGCTCTAGGCAGGAAATTTGCAGCTTCGATTGTCATCAGCACCTTTGCTTATCCCATGTTCATGAATCTTTTTGAACATACAAGCTTTGCAGAGGGAATTACAGACAATACCATGCTGGCTACACTGTATGGAGGCCTGTTTGTGGGCGTGGGTATGGGGATAGTCATTAAATGCGGTGCATCCACCGGAGGTACAGATATTCTTGCAATTATCTTTAACAGAAAATGGGGAATTTCTGTGGGAGGTCCCATGTATCTGATTGATGGAGCAATTCTGCTGTCTCAGGTATTTTTTGCAGAAGGAAGCGATGAGATCCTGCTGGGGATTCTGCTGACTTTGCTCTATTCCATGGTGGCCGATAAGGTAGTGGTAGCAGGAAGCGGTGCGGTGCAGCTGATGATTATCAGTTCAAAATATCAAGAGATCCGCAGCAGGCTTGCGGAAATGGTTGTGGGAAATACAGTCTTTTATGGAGAGACAGGATACTGCGGTGTTCGACAGGATTCCCTTCTCTGTGTCATATCAGGCCGAGAGCTGAATCAGATACAGAGGGAGATTCTTGCCATTGATCCGGAAGCCTTTCTTACCATCAGCAGTGTTAAGGAAGTAAAAGGACGCGGGTTCTCCTTTGATGCAGGCCTTGCCAAGAGATTGCGGAAAGAGAAACGTCTGGCTGAGTGTGGCTCTGATTTATCCCGCTAATCCCATATTTGGGCAATGAAGGCATCTGATTCAGAAGCAGC
>CABSEO010000398.1 GCA_902476665.1 uncultured Emergencia sp. | reverse complement strand
TGTACAGCTTAATCTGCACCAGAAGTGTAAGCCTGAGCAGGCACAGAGCAAGAATCATAAGATAAAGAATTATTTTTGCTTTGTTTGTATAAGTGTATGATATTTTGTGCATCAGTTTTTTTCGTTCCGGCCACAGGGCCAGAGCGGATACTCCTTCCCTTTTGTTGATAGTATTTTGTGTTTTTAGATATGATCACAGACAATATTATAGCATTCATTTCGTTCAGGTAAAAGTGCTGTAAATACAGGACTAAAATTGTAGGCTGTATAACATTAAAATATAGCAAAAATTGTGCCATCGATTTCTGTCCGTAAAATGGAAAAACAATATGATAAAAAAAGAAATAAATGGGATGAAAGTGGATTAATCGGGAATTACTCTGATAATTAAAAGAAAAATGTCAGTTGTTCATGTCTGAAATGGGAGAATTCTCAATGTATTTGCGATGGAAAAAATGGCATATAATTTGCATTAACGATTGTGAGCGCGAATTTACATTAATTTTAAGAAAATGGAGGTATTATCTTATGATGAATTACATATGGGCAGTGCTCATAGGAATTTCAATTATCGCAGGAATTATCACCGGAACTATCACTGAAGTTCAGGATAATCTGTTTGCTTTTGCTGACAGCGCTGTGGAAATCGCAATCGGGCTGGTTGGTGTAATGACCTTTTTCTGCGGCCTGATGAAAGTTATGGAAGATGCAGGTCTCTGCGAAAAACTGGGACGTCTGATCGCGCCTGTCATGAGACTTTTATTCCCTGGTGTTCCAAAAGAACATCCCGCAAACTCTGCAATCGCAATGTACATTGCAGCAAGTCTGATGGGACTTGGAAATGCCTGCACGCCGCTGGGCATTAAAGCTATGCAGGAACTGCAGACTCTAAATAAGACTGAGAATATTGCAACTGATGCGCAGTGTATGGTTATGGCCATCTCAACAGGATCTATCTGCCTGCTTCCGACATCTGTTATTGCAATGCGTACTGCAGTACAGGCCGAAGGAGCTGCAGAAATCGTAGGACCTACAATTCTGACAACCTTTGCGGCAGGCATCGTCTGCGTGATTATGACTAAACTTCTGGGACGTCTGAAATGCTTCAGATATGATTACATTATTGAAAAGGAAAGAGCTGCCGGTACTCTGAGAATCAACAAAGAGTATATCGGAGACGACCCGTTAACCATCACAGAACCAAAGGAGGATAAAACATGTCAGCTGTATTAGATATTCTTTCAACTTATCTGATTCCGATTGTTATCTTTGGGATCGTATTTTATGCATTGTTTAAAAGGGTACCCGTATACAGTTCCTTTACCGAAGGTGCCAAGGATGGTTTTTCTACGGGGGTCATGATTATTCCATATCTGGTTGCCATGCTGTGCGCGATCGGCATGTTCAGAGCTTCCGGGGCAATGGAATGGCTTGTAGACGTTCTGCAGCCTGTAACATCTCTGGTTGGTCTTCCGGCTGAAGTGCTTCCGATGGGAATTATGAGATCCCTTTCTGGAAGCGGCGCTCAGGGTCTTTGTGCGGATTTGCTGACTGAATATGGAACACAGTCTCAGATAGGAAGAATTGCTTCTGTTGCATTCGGTTCCACTGAAACTACCTTCTACGTACTGGCTGTATATTTTGGAGCAGTAGGAGTTTCTAACTCAAGACATTCTGCTCTTGCAGGTATTTGCGGAGACCTGGCATCCCTGATTATGGCAGCGGTAGTGGTAAACTTTATGTGGTATTAAACGGAGGATGGCGATATGAAGTATCCTGAGAAACTGAAAAAAGGAGCAACTGTTGGAATTATTGCACCCAGTTCTCCTGTACCGGAAGAAAGAGTGGGTCAATGTATAGAGACCGTGGAAAGTCTCGGATACCGGGTAAAGGCTGCAGATAACCTTGCCGCATCAAAGGGAGGATATATGGCCGGTGATGAGCGTGTCCGGGGACAATGGATCAACAGAATGTTTGAAGACCCTGAAGTAGATGCGGTTTTCTGTCTCAGAGGAGGAGACGGAGCAAATCGTGTGATAGATTTTCTTGATCTGGAAGTAATCCGGAATAATCCTAAAATCTTTGTGGGATACAGTGATGTGACCAGTCTGCATCTGCTATTTAACCAGCAGTGTGATTTAGTGACTTTCCATGGCCCTATGGTTTCTTCCAACATGGTAGATCACTTTGACCCGGAAAGCAGAGAGGCGTTTTTTGAGGCTATCGCCGAAGAAG
>CABSEO010000397.1 GCA_902476665.1 uncultured Emergencia sp. | reverse complement strand
TGTTAGCCGGCTGCATCTGTGCTGCCGCAAGCCTGTTTTCTCTTGCTGCGATGGAAAACAACCTAATCATGTTTTTAGCAGGTATTTTCATGGCAGGCGGCTATGGTATCATGTGTTCTGTCTGCCAGTCTACTGCTATTTTGCTGGCCGGCCCTGAAAAACGCGGAGTTGCCAACAGTACTTACTATATTGGCCTGGATCTCGGCATGACGCTGGGTCCTTTTATCGGAGGTATCCTCGTAGAGCATCTGGAGATTCATTTGTTTTATCCCGTGCTTCTCATTACAGTACCTCTGATTCTAATGGTTTACTTTTTATCAAAAGGTACTATAGCAGAAATAAAAGCTTAAGAACTTTATCAAATCATCTGCTCTTTAAGTTATAACATGAAAGCGCCCCTTTCCTCAGATTTCACTACTGAAGAAAGGGGCTGCATTTCATTCATTGCTTTTTTAATCTCACTTTTCTGAGGTTATCTGTTCACGATAGCCTGCAGTACCTGATTTGCCACAGGTGCCGCAACAGAACTTCCATAACCGCCATTTTCAACACATACGATAAAGGCATATGGGTTTCCTTCATTTTTTATGAACCCTGTAAACCAGGCATTCGGTTCTTTTCCATAAACCTCAGCTGTTCCTGATTTCGCATAGATATCAAGGCCCGGGAAATTGCTCTCACCATAAGTGGTCACAACATTATTTTTCATCATCTCAGTCAGCTTTTCTGCAGTTTCCTCCTCGATCATCCGATCAGTTTCCTCTGCACCGGAAAAACTGTTGTGAAGAACCTTCGGCACCACGCTTTTTCCGCCTCTTGCAATGGCACCCATATATACCATCATGGAGCAGGGATTCAATTCGTCATTATACTGTCCGATTCCCGCCCATGCCAGATTCAGATCCGCATCATCAGGGAACTCAAAAGAACCTTTCGAATTATGAATGCCGTCAATGTCATAAGCAGTAGTCAGCCCCAGTTTTTCCACATATTCTTCCATAGTGGAGGCTCCCACCAGCCGGGTTAAATCTGCAAATCCACAGTTGCAGGATTTTGCCAGAGCATCCTCAAAGTCTACATAGCCATGTGCCGCTGTACAGGTCACCGCTTCCCCGTTAATGTAGCTTTTTCCTGTACACTGATAGCTCCAGTCCGAAAGACCGCTTACATTTTCGATGGCAGCCGCTGAAGTGACCAGCTTAAAAATTGAGCCGGGAATCAAATTCGATGATAAAAATTTGTTGATATAGGCGCCTGAGGTATCGTCAGCTGAAAACTCAGGAGGATCTGCCGGATCATAGCCGGGAGAGCTGACCATGCAAATAATTTCTCCTGTTTCATAATTATAGACTCCTACCGTTCCATCCCTGCCGCCCAAAGCTTCGTAAGCAGCTTTGCATACATCAGCATCAATGGACAGTGTCAAATCGTTTCCTTCTCCCGTAATACTGTAGGTTCCTGTCAAAAGACTGTAACCTACAATTTTATCTTTAAAGGCACTCTGAGCTGCAGTGGCGATATTACCATCCATATCTCCCACGGCATGCAGAGTCGCTCTTCTTATTAGCTCATCATCGTTGTATTTTACGCCATCCTTTGTATTTTCCACCAGAAGGGTTCCGTTGACGTCATAAACCTTGCCGATGGCGAGCCTGCCTTCAGAATAGATATGTTGATTGGCATAAAATGTAGCCCACTCACCGCCATCTTTTACAAATCTGAAGATAAATACACACAACCCCAGAAACAGTACAGCTGCCAGTGTCAGACAAATGATGGCCCGTTTCTCTAATTTCCTCATACCTCGTCCTCCTCTTTACGCAGTCCTTTTTCTGTAAGACTGATGGCAATACTTGCATTCTGACGAGTATCCGCCGCTTTCAGAAATGCCAGCATGCCCCAGGAGCCTATCATGCTGCTGCCTCCACTGGATACAAATGGAAATGTCACACCTGTCAGCGGCAGCAGATCTACGGCTCCAAAAACGTTTAGCACCGTCTGAAACAGAAACATGGACATGGCAGAGCAAGCTGCAATAGTATAGTAAGTAGAACGTCCTCCCCAGATGGACCGTACTGCAAAGATTGACAGAGTAATAATAGACAATACCGCAAGAACTGCAATAATGAGTCCCCATTCCTCTGTCAGAAATCCAAACACCAGGTCAGTTTCAGAGGCAACAATCTGATTGAGCCATCCGTTTCCTGCACCGACGCCAACAAGTCCGCCACTGGCTG
>CABSEO010000396.1 GCA_902476665.1 uncultured Emergencia sp. | reverse complement strand
TCACTGCCAGCATTCCAAAGGTAAAACTCACTGAAAAATAACCAATGCCAATGGGAATCCCGTCCTTCACTCCCTTTTTTATATTATTATGTACCATTTTTTCTCTCCCGTACCCTCTTTTTATTTTTTCTATAAAGAAAAGGACCATCGCTCAAAACAACAGCCCTTCTTTTCCTATTCTCCAAGTCCGCTCTCTATTGCCGCCACCAACGTCTTTAAGGCAGTTTCTTCATCTTCCCCTTCGCAGATAAGCTCTATTTCATTTCCACACTTGATACATGCGCCAAGTACGCTCAAAACACTTTTTGCATTTGCAGTATTCCCCTTAAAACGAAAGGTAATCAGCGACTTGAATTTCATAGCTTCTTTACACAAAAGTCCTGCTGGTCTTAAATGAAGACCTGTGGGATTTGTAATCGTTACTTTTTGACTAACCATAGACTCACTTCCTGTCCTCTTCTATTTTTCAGATGCTTCAATCAACGTTACCTTAACAGTAATATCCTCTACCAGTTCATATCCTTTAGGCAGGGATACAGATACCGGCAAAGTATTTTCTCCTGCTTTGACATCTTTCAAATTAATCTTCATCTGAATATCCTCTGTCTTCAGGTTATCCAAATCTTCCTCTTTTGCTTTGATGCGGGCAATCACCTTATCCGGTTCAAATTTGTAATTCATATCCTCCGGCTTGTTCTCCACCTTAATCTGTGTTGGAGATACCTCATAATCTCTGCTGTTATAAGGCAATATCTTCACTGTTGCAATCACCGTGCTGTTAATATCCCTTGCCAGACGCATATCCTCCGGAAGCAGTTCACTGATATCAACCTCTACATCAAAGTCTGAATCCCGACCGGAAACATCTATATAGCCACCCGGTATGGTTAGTACATTTCCCAGCTCTGCCAGCCTTTGCAGCTCCTCATCTGTACCTGCCAGACTCACGGTTTCCGGCACCACGCTGACAGAATCCACTTCATATCCATATTTCGGCGAACCACTGTATTCTGCCTGAAGCTGCACATTTTTCTTCACTTTCCAGAACTCTGTCTGAACCTTTATCTGATTGTTATGGATTCCTGCCAGATTCAGATACGACAGTTGCTTTTCTGAAAGTTCTTCCTGGTTTTTATCATATATTTTCAGTTCAGAATCTATCTCTCCGTCATTTTCGCTCTTCATGCCTGTAACATCAATCTTTGCCACAACTTTATCAATTTTATTCACAATGGAGTCCGGACCTGAAATCGTCACCTTTGCAGGATTCGCCTGGAGATTTCCCACCTCATAATCCTTGTCCGGCGTTGTATCTCCGGTATTGATTGCAATGGTCTTCTCCACACTTGTCTGATTTTCAATATCTACCTGAATATTTCTGGGCGTTACCGTAAGATTGTCATCACTGATATTTTTACAGGAAACCTCTACCGGCACCATTTTCGGAGTCCCTTCCATGTAAATTTGAGTCATATCTGCCTGCGCTATAATATCTTCTTTTTTTAAATCCTTTATTACACTTTCCGCTGCTTTGATGCGTACCTTTACCGTATCGTTTCCTTCCATAAGCAGAGGAATCTTCATATCATTTGCCAGATAAGATTCATTGACCAGGGTTACCGGAATCTCATAAAAGGTTTGAACAATCACAGGATCCTGAACATTTTTGACAATCAGCCAAATAAGAACCGCAATAAACAGGGAAAGAATTTTCAGTGTAAATTTATTCATCAGACTTTTTTTCATTCTTCATCAGTCCCTTCCAAAACTTTCTTTTATTTTTCAGTTTTTCCTGTTTTACGTTATTCTGTTCTACTTTCAGGATTTCCCTTAATTCCTCTTTTGTCACACCGACCTGAAGTCTGCCCCGGTTTGCCACAGAAACTCTTCCCGTTTCTTCTGACACAATAATGGTAAGGGAATCACTGACCTCACTGATACCCACTCCGGCTCTGTGCCTGGTTCCCAGATTTTTATTCAGTTCCAGATTATCCGACAGCGGCAGATAACAGGTTGCTGCTACAATTCTGTCACCCCTTACAATGACTGCTCCGTCATGAAGCGGTGTATTATGTTCAAAAATATTAATTAACAGCTGACTGCTGATTAAAGAGTCCAGATTAATCCCGGTTCTGATAAACTCATTTAAAATGGTATCTTCTTCAATAACAATCAATGCTCCAGTCTTTACTGCACCCATTTCAAAACTGGCGCGTACAATTTCATTCACCGTTCTGTCACTGA